>NZ_VEKZ01000041.1:26261-35391 GCF_007681465.1 Siminovitchia fortis | reverse complement strand
CGATGTTGACTTATCGTAGTGCACTGAGCCACTTCCTCGAATAAACATCCACGCAGAAAAAGCAAAGCCTTTTCGAGGAAAGGAGGGCGAAGTTTGCTAGTCGCTGGGCGCTGGAGCTGGACATATCGATCATCAATCCATATAGAAAGCCAGTCAAATTTTAAACTCCCTTAATCAGTTAAAAAGCGAAAAGCCTTTGAGCACCTTAACCGCTCAAAGGCTTTTCGCCAGTGCTTTTCCCCGTTCGTTACTGTCAATCAGTTCAAACCGTTCGCAAACCAGCAACAGATCCTCGGAAAATGTAAGTCCCTTTTCGTTCAACTCATTTGTGAAAAATCTCACATGGGTATCCCACCATTCCTCATAGGATCCTTCCCCTTCCGAAACAGCAAAATCCTCCGTCACTTCGTTCATCGGAACGACTTCAACTTCGGCTGTTCGAATGATGGCAACCGGCTGGTCTTCGCTGTCAAGAATGACACTGTGATCATCTACCTTTGGCAGCGGCTCATTCTCAAGGTCATAAAGCAGCCGGCATGAACACGTTGCCCGTTTTTTGCCGGCAATCACCAGGCCCGCCAGCTTATCAGCATCATCTCCGAACTGCCAGGCGCTTACGGAAGAAGGCTTTTTTGCACTTCCCCAGTATTCATTCCAATACGTTAAAGAAGCTTCATTCATTTGAAAAATACCTCCTACATGCCGAATCCCACTTTGGAAAAGTCCTCTTCTCCCCATTCCTGTGTACGGGTTTTTTCGTTGGCTGCTTCCAGATTCTGTATAATGCCGTCAATATCAACCGCTTGATCATAATGCCATTGAAGGGCTGCGGATGTGTACAGCTCATTCAATTGGGCAATGGAAAATTTTTCAGTTTGCTCGGCAATATAAAGAATGTCCGATTTCGCCATGAACCGCTCCATCTGTTTGTTTTGAAGTAAATATTGAAGGCGCAGTTCGAAGTCAGGACGCTTAATTTCGTAGGCACGGTCGAACCGGCCGGCACGGTTGATCAAAGCGGGATCAATTTTTTCCGGGTAATTGGTTGTGCCAATTAAGAAAATGCCCTCTTTCGAAGTCGCACCATCCAACGTGTTCAAGAATACGGATCTCGATGATTCCGGCATGGAGTCAATGTCCTCGATCACCAAAACCATCGGTGCCATCTTCGCTACAATGGAAAAGACCTCTTTAATCGAGTAGCTCGTTGTATACTCCGTGATCTGCCAATACGCAACAGGCGCATCAATACTGCCTGCAATGGATTTCACAAGCGTTGTTTTTCCATTGCCCGGCTGCCCGTAAAGCAGGATTCCTCTTTTATAAGGGATGTTATAAGTTTTAAAAAAGTCCCCGCTTTCGTTGAAAAATTCGTCAATCGAACGGTAAATTTCGGATTTCAATCCTTCTTCCAATAACACATCTTCTCTGCTTACAAGGGAAGTGACTTTCTCCTTTTCCCGTTCCACTCCTTCTTCCGTATCGGTGAAGACGCTGACGCAATCCTTCATGATTTCCTTTTGGCGCTCGTAAACGTATTGCAAAAATGAAAGCAGGCTTTCATCGTCTTTGGCATAGATGAATTCACGCTGATAATCTGTAAAGCTTTGAAAAATCGGCAGTTTGACCAACGCTATTTCATAATCCGGGTAAAAATAAACGGCATTGTTAATGGATGGTTTGATGACAAATCCATTATCGTTTTGCTCATAGTCAATGCACCCTGTTTCCACGTGGTCAAAAATGTAGGAAAGAAGCTCCGCTTTTCCGGAAGCCAAATCCTCTTCCAGCACATTCCAGATTTCTTCCACATTTTCATTGTCGAGATACATTTTTAAAATAAGCCCGGTCTGTTTTAAAATAAATCCGTGCACTTTGTCCAGCGCCACACCGTAATCGTAATAGTATGGCAAAATTTCTCGGTTGTTTTCCGGCAGTCGAATAATAAATGATTCTTTCAATGTCATTTCCTTCCGTCTATATAGGCTGTATTACTCATTTAGTTTACCGAAAAATTTGCAGCTTGAAAAGGCGCTTTGAATCGGAATATGCAGATCTAAAAAAAACAAAACAGGGCTTGCTGCTGATTTTCGATTGTGTTTTCCGATTGAAGAAAACTGGATGAGAAGCATATTCAAGGACGATGGCTGGAACAGGACATATATGAATGGATCAAGTTCCTGGGCATGGTTGACGGAAAGCAGTAAAAAGCGGGAACTTATCCATTCGTGTCTGGTTTCAGCGATGGAGGCAAACTTAGGGGCATCTCCGTCTGATTCGTGACCGTTTTTGGGGAGGTGGAGATAAATTCGGGAACTTATCCGGCTGTTTCGTGACCGTTTTTGAGAGATGGAGGATTATTTGGGAACTTATCCGGCCCATTCGTTACCGTTTTGGGGAGATGGAGGCCTATTCGGGAACTTATCCGTCACATTCGTGACCGTTTTCACAGCCAACACCAAAAAACGGGCACGAATATGCCCGCTTTCCTATTTTGAACCTGACCACTAGCGTTATTTTTAAAATTAAGCTAAGCAAAAACTACTGCATCCCCGGATGCCCTTTCGGGAATAATATGATCTCTTCCCTGAACGGAAACAGTTTCATTTCCCTCGCCTTTTCCCCGTGGTTGATCATGATTTCATGAAAGATTTCCTGATCGGTTTTTCCATCCGTGTTGACACCTAATTTTTCAGCTGCATTGTGAATCATCGCTTTTCGCACGTCCATCGCCACTTCGCGAAGGTCCCGGCCCTCCGTTTGAATGCCGTACTCTTTGGCATACTTCAGGATTTGTGCTTTCCGCACCTCGTACGTGAGCTCTTTCAGAGATTTGCCTTCACTGGAAATTCCCAGTTCAGAAGCTTCCTTTTTAACCTTTGCTCCTTTGATTTCTTTCTTTAAGGTTTTGATGTCTTTTTCCTGTGTGCTGATTCCATATTGCTGTGCAATTCTTGTCACCCAAACCTTTTCAATCTCTTTCTCCAATTGATCCGTGCTTTTTCCTTCAGTTGAAATGCCCAATCCTTCCGCATGCTTTTTAATGTAAACATCACGGATCTCTTTGTTGAGCGTTTCCATATCTTTGCCTTCTGTGTCGATTCCCAGCATTTCCGCATACTTCTTCGTCATTTCCGGGTCGCTTTTAAATTGGCGCTCCCCCCACTCCGTATCATGCATTTCCGCGGACACAGCTGATCCCATGCCAACAATGACTCCAAGCGCAACGACTGCCGCAAGAAAATATGTAGCCAGCCTCTTCATTTTGAATTTCCTCCTTAAAGTGTATAGTTCGCTTTTTAGCATGCCCTTTAATAAAAATGCCATGAATAAAAAAAGAATGCCGGACCCGGCATTTCCATTTCACTGATTCTCTTCCTTGCTTTCTTTTTTCTGCTCCTTTTGCTTAAGCAGAAAAAGCTGCAGCGGCTCCACGGAGCCGGTCATAAGTTTATAAACGTACGAGGAAGTGAGCTTGTAGCTGTTTTCGATTTTTTCAGCGAGGTAGTTGGCTCTTTCAAACAGGATCGAGCGGATGTTTGTAACTTGCCTCAGGATTTTTTCGGTGACCGCTTCTTGGCTGTCCAAACGGCTGATTACTTCCTGATGCCTTTCCTCCTGCTTCGAAATTTGTTCCGCCATTTCCCTTTGGAGTTCATATTGCTCGTTTAATTTTGTTAAAAGCTCTTCGTTGTCGGCTTCTACAGATTTCAAACGATTTTCGATTTCCTCATTCGTTCCACTGACCTGCAAAAGCTGCTCCATTACATCTTTTTTAAAAAGAGTCTCTTCATCCAGCATCTCCTCCAGCCTCCGGCTCTTTTCATCAATGGCCGTCAACTGCTCCTTCACATTTTCATGGGCCTCATCATGTTTCCGGTCAATTCTTCTTAAATCTTTCAACTGATAGGATATTTTCTTCCATTGATTTTTTCGTACCTGCTCCTGATGTTCCACCATTTTATTTAAATCCGAAAAAGATTGCTGCCAGATGGCATTAGCTTTTTTCTGCACATCTAAAAATTCGGCCCATTCATCTATTTGAGCAACCGATTGGTTGGGTTCATCAATCTCTTCCTCACTTTTATAAATATACAGGTGTTCCTCTTCATTAATATATAACCCCATATTCCTTGTACACCCCCTTGCTTTTAAATCCATGTATTAGCTTATGCAAAGGGCTGCAGGGAGGGACGACAAAAGTTGCTCCTGATTATCAATAGAAAAAGCCTGTAGAAAAATCCGCTTTTTCTACAAGCTTTTTAAAAATTTATGGTCTCGGCTGAACCATTGTCATGCAATGGATATTGCCTCCGCTCAGAGACCACTCCTTCGTCGGAAGGCCGATCACTTTTCGGTCCGGCATCAGTTCTTGAAGTTTTTGGACAGCTTCCTGATCCCGAGGGTCATTAAATTGAGGAACCAAAAATCCGCCATTCACGAAATATCCGTTAATATAAGTTACGGCCAGCGGCTGATTCGGCTCACGCGGCGCCGCATCCGCAGCAATATCAAATCCTTTGTTTTCCTCTTCTGTTATATGGATGACTTCCGGGATATGAATTTTATGGATTTCAAACTTTCTCCCTTTCGCATCCGTTTCATTGCTAAGGATATCATACGCTTCTTTGAACACCGGATATTGCGGGTGATTCACATCATCCACCCATGAAAGGGCGATGACGCCGGGTTTGATGAAAAAGAGGATATCATCCACATGCCCGTCCGTTTCATCATACAGCATCCCTCTTTTTAGCCAAATGACCTTGTCCAAACCAAGATATTCCTTGCAGTTCCTCTCCACTTCCTCTTTGGACATATCCCCGTTCCGATTCGGGTTCAAATTGCACTGCTCCGTCAAAATAATGGTGCCTTCTCCGTCTACCTGCGTTGCTCCGCCTTCAAGAATAAAGTGTTTGGCATCATAGGAATCTATATTTTCCAGTTCAAAAAGCTTTTGCGCAAATTGCTGGTCCAAATCCCATGGAAAATAGAGCCCTTCCTTTAGTCCACCATAAGCATTGAAGCCAAACTGGACTCCTCTCATTTCCCCTTCATCATTGATGACGTAAAATGCCCCTTTATCCTGGACCCATGATTCGTTCGTCGACATTTCCACAACCCGGACTTTTTCCGATAATCTTGCCCTTGCATTTTCATACTGGTCAGCGGAGCAGATCACCGTCATTTCTTCATATTCTGCGATTGTATTTGCAACGATCACAGCTACTTCCTGAGCAGGTTTTCCCCCATTCCGGAAAGCAAAGCCTTTTTCCGGCCAAATGATGATTGACCCTTTATGCGGTTCAAATTCTCCCGGAATCCTGAATCCATCTTTTTTAGGTGTGCTGTCTTTAATTGTTCTTGCCATAATGATTCTCCTCTTTTCATATGATGTAATTTTTTATATGTGTTATTGATCATTATTACTGAGTTCCGGCGGACTGACTTTAAAAAACTTGGTCAAATATAAAATATAGACAAAGCCGATCGCCGCCCAAACTACCCCAAGTATCATAGCACTTTTCTCAAGGCTGAACCACAAGTATATGTTAAATGCCAAACCTGCCCCTGGTATGATAATGGAAGTAATAATCGATTTGACGGACCGATTTTTTTCCCGCCTAAAGAAATAGACGATCACAGATAAGTTGACAAATGTGAAGGCCACAAAGGCTCCGAAGTTAATAAGCGAAGCTGCCTCCGTAAGATCCAAAAACATAGCTGTCAAGGCCAAAGCCCCTACAAGCAGGATATTAAACACCGGAAGCCCAGTCCGCGGGTGAACATATCCAAAAAATTTCTTGGGTAAGACTCCGTCACGCCCCATTCCATATAACAAGCGCGATGCGCTCATTTGCTGGGTGATGCCGCAGGCAAGTACCGCTACAACATAACCCGAAATGAATATAGAGTGGAACAAAGCCCCGCCAATATACCGCGCGATTTCCGGTGAAGCGCCTTCAATATCGCCGAAAACGGATACATCCGGAAATAAGGATTGCATGAAATAGGTTACGGTAACAAAGAAAGCTCCTGCGCTCAAGGCAATGATGAAGATCGCCCTGGGGATGTTCTTCTTTGGTTCAATCGTCTCTTCAGCCAACGTTGTTACTGCATCAAAACCAAGGAAAGAAAGTGCCAGAATGGATGCTCCTGCAAAAACAGCCGGAAAAGAAAGCTGTTCGGTATAAAACGGGTTAAGGGAAAATGTATTTCCGGTATCGCCATACATGATCATTCTGATAGTCAAAATAACAAAGATCACGGTGACCAACACTTGCAGAATAACCAAAAGGTAGTTAAAAATGACCGCCAGTTTGACCCCAAAAAGATTCAGCGCCGTTGTAATGACAATGGTCAAAAAAATCCATATCCACGATGGGACACCAGGAAAAGCGGACGACATATAAATACTTGCCAGCAGCGCGTTGATCATCGGAAGAAAAAGATAATCCAGCATGGCGGACCATCCGACAAGAAAACCTAAATGCGCATTCATTGTTTTTCTTGTATAGGTATAAACGGAGCCTGCCGACGGATATTTTTTTACCATTCTTCCGTAACTGTACGCTGTAAAAAAAATGGCCACAATGATCAATAGGTAGGCCGCCGGAACATGGCCGCCAGTAATGTCGGAGATGATGCCGAATGTATCAAAGACTGCCAAAGGCGACATATACGCCAAGCCGATAAAAACGACATGCCTTAGTTTTAAAGATCGCTTTAATTGTCCCCCGTCAGAAATTGCACTCTCTTGCAAGGAACCGTTTAATTCTTTTGCCTCACTCAGGTTCATATACTCCCCCCATTCAAAATAAACCTTATAAAACTTTTTAGGTTTTTCCAGTTTTCAAAGGGATTAAAAAATGCCCCTTTTCCATATAAAGTGGTTGCCACTTTCTAGAAACACTTCCTTTGCAGCAGGCGTGATTCCTTTTTGAGAAAATTGTTCATAACAAATGATGTCGCTTTCAAAGATATAAGTGCCCGAATTTTCTCAAGGAAAATTTGCAATGCTAGTCCAGAAAGATTCATAAATTTAAAATTTAATGCTATTCAGCCCCCTTCCTAAATGAACCAAGGGCTTAGTTCACTGCGCCTTGGATACTTGCATTTTTTAATATGCAAAATATATTCCACTTTTAATATTTTTGCAAATTGGCCTAACCTCAGGCCTTTTCTAAAAATAAAAATCCTCACAAGATATGATTCGAACCGATTTCGCATAAAACGATGCGATAGCGAATCGGATTTGCAGCTTCGTAAGCCGCAAATATAAAACATGAAAACAATGCAATGTTTGTCCATAACAAAACATATAGTTTATGAGGGGGGATGGGAATGATCACTTTGGTAAGGTGGGCGGTCGCCTACGTGTTCGTCGTTTCCGGTACAATGAAATTGATGAATCCGGAACTCGCCAACACATTTATTCAATTGAGGCTGCCGTATCCCGAACAGTTGATGATGGCAGTCGCGGTAACTGAAGTTGTGTGCGGGATTCTGATTTTAATCAATAGGGGGACGAGACTTGCCGTAATGCCATTAATGGGAATCATGGTCGCGGCATTGATTTTAACGAAAATACCATTGCTTTCATCCGGATTCATGGATTTTGCTTTCGGCGCAAGGCTGGACATCGTGATGCTTTTACTGCTTTTTGTTTTGCATAATCATCGGGGTATATTGAAATAAGGGAGAAAATCAGTTTTCTCCCTTGAAAATTGGACCTTGCGCTCCTCATTTTTCCACTGTAACATTGACCCCTGTTTCGCCGTATTTCTGATAGGCGGCATGGTATGTGGGGCCGACTCCGCGTTTAAATGTAATGGAGTGGCGAATGGCGGCTGTGATGAATTTTTTCGCTTCCTCCACAGCTTCCTGGACTGATTTTCCTTTTGCCAGCTGGGCCGTGATGGCGGCCGAGTAGCTGCATCCCGCTCCATTTGTATGGATTGTATCAATGCGCGGCGCTTCAAGCAGATGGAATTTCTCGCCGTCAAATAACACATCGACCGCCGGTCCTTCGAGACGCCCGCCTTTGACAAGGACATATTTCGGGCCGAGCTTTTGTAATTCGGCCGCTGCCTGTTTCAAATCATCAACGGAAGTAAGCTGCTGTTCAGTTTCCAACAGCCGCGCAGCTTCCGGCATATTCGGCGTAATGATTGTGGCTAATGGGATCAGTTTTGTTTTTACAGCCTCAATGGCGTCGTCTTTTAACAGCGCAGATCCCATTTTGCCAATCATGACCGGGTCCACGACAATATTGGGGGTGCCCGATTCCTCAATCCACTTGGCCACATGGGTGATGATTTCCTCTGTAAAAAGCATCCCTGTTTTTATCGCGTCCGCCCCAATATCGCGCAGCGCCGTATACACCTGTGCTTCAATAGCATCAAATGCAATCGGAAAAACACCCTGATCTGTGCGCGGATGATTGGCGACAATCGCAGTAATAGCACTTAACCCAAACACATCCATCTCCTGGAATGTCTTTAAATCCGCCTGAATTCCGGCTCCGCCCCTTGCAGCAGAACCCGCAATCGATAATGCTCTAGGTATGCTCATATGATCAATCCTCTCTGGCCAATCAATCAACTTTGTATCAGTTTTTTTATAAAAAATCCTAGTAACATTATCCTGTATCCAACCGGTACATTGCAAGGGTTTGACCCCGTGATTTGGGAACGTTTATTTTCTCTATATTCATACAGACGGGTCAGCATCCATGATTTAATGAATTCGATTCCGGAGCAAGCTGTTTATTAAAACTTATGTTGATCACATTGAAATTGGGATAAGGGGCTTGAATTACTGTGAAACTGGGCTTTCACACATTGAGGCTGAGCTGTGCCATATCTCTGTTTTAAAAAAATAGTCGCTGATCAAAACGACAACCATGGTCAGGCAAAAAACACGTATGACTACCGAAGAAGCGTTAAATTCAAATACTCGGGAAGCATTGAACCTGTATGACTACCGAAGAAGCGTTAAAACCAAATACTCGGGAGGCATTGGACCTGTATGACTACCGAAGAAGAGTTAAATTCAAATACTCGGGAGGCATTGGACCTGTATGACTACCGAAGAAGAGTTAAATTCAAATACTCGGGAGGCATTGGAT
>NZ_VEKZ01000041.1:0-26013 GCF_007681465.1 Siminovitchia fortis | reverse complement strand
CGGGAGGCATTGGATACGTATGACTACCGAAGAAGCGTTAAATTCAAATACTCGGGAGGCATTGGATACGTATGACTACCGAAGAAGCGTTAAATTCAAATACTCGGGAGGCATTGGACCTGTATGACTACCGAAGATAAGGCAAATCGAAAACCCGGCCGGGCAGCATAAATTTTCGCACATGGAACGCGCATTTTCGCACATCAAAGCCGCCTCCCTTTAAGTCTTCCACACAAAAAAACCGGCTCAAAATAAACGAATCATTTTGAGCCGGACCAACTACCATCCCTGAATTATTTCTTCACAGGCAATTCAAATGTAACAGACTTTTCTTTAAACAGTTCTTTGGCGTTCCCGTCTTTTAGCGGACCAACCTGCATGTCAAACTTTTTAAAGATGTCAAATTCGTCTTTTCTGAACAGGAAAACCGTGAGGAATTCATCTTTGTCCCCCGGGTTTGATGTACCGGAATAGTTCGGCTCAAGCATTCCCTGGTTAAACATGGTTCCGCGGTCCCCATCGATCGTCAATTTTCTGTCAACCAAAAATTTATCAAATGGCGTGTCGCTTCCGTTTTCAATGGTCATTTTTACAGTCAACGCCACCAGGCCGCTGTCCCCAAAGTTCGAAAACCTTTCCGCATGGCCGTCTGTCGGAGTTACGTCGGCATACTGCACGCCATTAAGCGTGATTTTCACGCCATCAATTTCTTTTGTTTCATTAATCTCAGTATTCTCAAAAAAGATTTCCTTGTCCGCAATATTGTCTGTCACCATTTTATCCTGGTACAGTTCCCCCGATGCTGCGGCTTTTTCGGCCCCTTTATCATTAAATGGCAATTTAAAAACAGCATCTTCGCCCAATCGTTTGGATGTGTCATTATTCAGCCATAACGCATCGATTCTCAAGGTCGGTGAACTCAGCTTCTCAAATTGTGCTTTAGTCATTGAATGGGCGTTCATTCCGGTGAAGCTTTTTCCTTTGGAATATTGGGAAGCATCTTTCGTACTTTCATCCTTCAGCCATTGGTCACGATCGACCAGATGCTGTCTCGGGATAATGTAATCCACCCCGTTATCCGCCAATAAGGTTACGCCGCCCGCATAAAATACGTCTTCATCGGACTTGTTATCCAATGTCATTTTATATGTAAGAACATAACCCTCATCCTCACCATCGAAGTTCGTCTTGCTTGATTCATTCATATTGGAAACATGGACAATTTGATACTCATCAATTTCCATTGTCACCTTATCGCTGTACGCATGTTTCAATCCCGGGTTTTTATTCGTATACACCACTTTCACATCTGCGCCCAAATCCTCTGCGATATATGGATTCAACACTGATCCATCGTCTTCTTTTTCAGCGGACTCCTTTTCCTCTTCTTTCGGTTCGGCATCCGCTTCTACAGCCTTGGTATCATCTGTTTTCTCTTCTGTCGCCGCCGGCTTCGCTTCTTCTTTTTTATCATCGGCCTTGCTTCCGCATGCGCCCAGCAATAGGACAGCCATTACAAACATGGCAAGTTTTTTAATGAGCATTCCATAGTCCCCTTTTACATTTTCTTTTCAAAGGTATCATAGCATTTACAAAGTGCACTGAGGGCTTTTTGAAAAAAAACGAAACAATTGGCCTAACTGTTTAATTGGGCGCTATTAGTACATAAGGCTTGTTCGTTTCCTTATATTAACAAATAGAACCACCTATTGTTTTAGTCGTTGTTTTTTCACATATTAGTTCAAATTTCGACATGGGGCCATTTGACGAATGACACATTGTCATTTATACTAGAAATATAGACATGACATTGTGTCACAAATAAAAAATGAGGAGTGAAACAGCTATGACTCCAATGGCAAATATCCCTCCTTTTATCCAGAGGGAACTTAAAAAACTGAATGAGCTGATAACCCCTTTAATGAAAAAGGCATCCAAATACGGATTTTGGTCCCTGCCTTTGATCCTTATTTCTGTTTTCAACCTGGTCACCATCTTATTTTTTATTCCGGACAGGCAGAACATGGTGCTGACCATCATCCTGTACGCAGTGCTCGGGGCACTTGGCATGGCGCTGTCCAAGGAAGCGAAACACCAACGGAAAGAAATTCAAAAAATCAGCGCGGATTATGTCATCAGCCGGATTGAAAAAAGCGACATGGCTTCGCCTTCCCTAAAAAGGAAATACACGGCAATGGTGAAGGAATCGCCGGTACTGGCCATCAATCACTTTATAAAATTTTTGGAAGCGGAAAATAGAGAAAATCAATATTAAAGGATGAAGGAATCATGCCTAAATTGACGTTTTACAATTTACCCGATGAAAAAAGACAAACATTGATTCAAGCGCTCAAAAGTGAATTTTCAAGGGTGCCTTTGTTTGAGGCTTCCGTTTCCAACATTGTAAAAGCAGCGGGAATCCCGCGTGGCAGCTTTTATCAATATTTCGAGGACAAAGACGATGCGTTTTTCTACCTGCTTAACGAGCTGGCGGAGCAGGAAAAATATAATTTCCTCTCCATCCTCAGCATGCATAACGGAGACCCGTTTGAAACAGCCATTGATTTTTATAAACGAATGCTTGAAGAAGAGGAGCATTTTCACTTTTTGAAAAATGCTTTGTTAAACATGACGCAAAAAATTGAAAGCTCTTTTGGGAGAATGATCACCGACACTGACAAAAACAGCGAAAACTTTAAAGCGACTGCTGCATTAGTTGATCGAAGCAGCTTAAATATATCAAGCGAAAAGGAGCTGTATCACGCTTTACAAATCATTTCGACCATTATATTTAGAAATTTAGCCGAAACATTTGCGCACAATCTATCCCCTCATGAATCTTTGGCTAATCTTAAAACAGAAATCAATCTGATTAAAAGAGGACTTGTCCGGGAATCTACACTCACAAAATAATGGCAGGGAATCGATATCCCTGTCATTATTTTTCCCAAAACAAGTCTCAGCTTTTTTATTTCCCATCAAAATTTTTCATGAATCCTAATAAATTAGGTTATTTTAAGTGAATTCGAAATGTCCTGACGGGCTTGGAAAATATTTCTCGGGAAATATGTCGAAACGGAGTGTTATTGGTGTTTCCCCCACCTTCTCCTATAAAATAGGTTATAGACAAAAAACAAGAAATATTTTTTAAGGAGTAAAAAAATGGGACCCATACAATTAACAATCACAATGGCTGCATTTGTAATCATCAAAAATTACTTTTATGAAAAAGAAAAAAGAAAAATTACTGTTACAGAAACCATTATAGAAATAATAGGAGTGGTTTCTCTTATCATGATCATTGACTACTTTATTTTAGATGGAATCAAAAAACTGAAAGGCGGGTAAAGCATGGTCAAGCTTCATTTTCATCCTGTTTGGGATAGCAAATTAACAAAGGAACAGAAGGATGAATTGGTGAAAATCTTAAAGTCACGGTCCAAACCATCAGGCGACCTGGAAGCTGCACTCGTCAGAGGGAAATATAAGAAAAACGGCGGATTGGTTGCAACTGTCCTATTATTGAACGGTCGGGAAAAGAGACTGGAAATCGGCCGCATCAAAGTACAAATAACGGACGATAAGGGAGTAGTTGTTGCAGAGGAAACTTTTGATCCAAGTCTGCATCTGGAGCCGGATACTGCACAGCCGTGGTCATTTGTCTTTTCCAAAGAATCAGTTCGAATACCAAACGCAAATCCCATGATTTGGAAAATAAACCTCCTGATAAACGGGCAAATATAAGAATTCGTTGTCCTTATATTTGCCCGTTTTTTGCGTCTCCTTAACACGGCTGCTTCACATCCACAAACAATGTGTTGAGATCATTCACAATATAATCGGGATATATCTTGGCTTTGTCGACTTCCTCTTTTCTCGTCACACCAGTCAAGACGAGACAGGTACTAATTTCATTGAACTTTCCCAATAAAATATCGGTTTCCAGGCGGTCGCCTACGATCAGACACTGATCCCTGTCCACATTTAGCTCCTTAAGGATCCGCTCTCCGTAAAAAACGGAGGGTTTCCCAGTCACCTGGAAGATGGACTGACCTGAAGCGACTTCAATAGCACGGGCAATCGCATACGTGTCGGAAACGACCCCTCCCGGAACCGGACAGGTAGGATCCGGATTTGTCACAATAATTTTCGCACCGTTTCTGACAGCGTTCATGGCCAAGTTCAATTTGTCATACGTAAAAGTACGGTCAAGGCCGACCAGTACATGAGTCGCTTCCATCGGTTCTTCTGTCATGTTCAATTGAAAATAGTTAAATTCAGTCTTGATTGCTTCTTCGCCGACAACATAAATGACGGCGTCTGGAAAATTCTCTGCAAAATACAATGCAGATATGAACGGACCTGTAAGAATTTCCTCATGACAAACATCGATTCCCAATGTTTCCAGTCTCCGCTGGCAGTCTTCCCGTGTCTGCGTGGGTGAGTTTGTAATAAACAATAACTTTTTGTCGTTCATCCTTAACGCTTCCAGCATTTCTTTTGCACCAGGCAAAATTTCATTCCCCAAATAAATCGTACCGTCCAAATCGAAACAATACGCCTCAAAGTCATTTATATACATTCACTGTTCCCCCCAATATCAAGAAGAAGTTAGTAAAGCCCCATGATAAACTTCCAGGCTCTTTAGCCGTTTCTTTGTGCTTTTGTCGAATAAATGGATTGCATTTTCATTAAAAGAAAGATAAATTGGATCTCCCGTTTTCAAATGATCATCAGTCTTGCATTTGACCACAATCTGCTGGCCGGCCAACCGTGTATGCACGAGCATTTCCGCCCCATTGGTCTCAATTAAATCCACGACGCCTTTTATTGAGGTTTTTTCTGCGGAAATGGTGATATCCTCAGGCCTGACCCCCAGGATAACCGCCTTGCTCTTATGTTTCTTCAAAAGCAGCTGCTCACTTTTCGAAAGTGGATAGACCGCCTCTCCGGAACCGATGATAAATTGATTCCCTTCAATATTTCCTTCGAAAAAATTCATCCCGGGCTGCCCAATAAAACTGGCTACAAATACATTTTCAGGAGATCTGTACACTTCAGAAGGTGTGCCGATCTGCTGAATCTCACCGTCTCTCATGATGACAATTCTTGTCGCCATCGTCATCGCTTCCGTTTGATCGTGAGTTACATAAATCGTCGTTGTTCCCAACTGGCGGTGCAGCCTGATAATCTCAGCGCGCATTTGGACACGGAGCTTCGCGTCCAAATTGGACAGCGGTTCGTCCATCAGAAAAATACTGGAGTTCCGAACAATTGCCCTGCCAAGCGCAACTCTTTGCCTCTGCCCGCCGGAAAGTTCTTTCGGCTTCCTCTTCAGCAAGCTGCTCAACCCAAGGATTTCAGCCGCCTCTTCAACTTTCGCCTTCACTTCATTTTTCGGCACCTTTTGGCGTCTCAATCCAAAGGCCATATTTTCAAAAACAGTCATATGGGGATAAAGTGCATAGTTTTGAAAAACCATGGCAATACCCCGATTTTTCGGTTCCACATCATTGACTCTTTGGCCACCGATTAATAAATCCCCTCCTGAGATATCCTCTAAACCTGCAATCATCCTAAGGGTTGTTGATTTTCCACAACCAGAAGGGCCAACCAGTACAATAAATTCCTTTTCCTGAATATCCAGGTTGAAGTTCCGCACAGAATAATCGTTGCTTCCAAGATATTTTTTACACACGTCACGTAATTGAATGTTTGACATCCTGCATCCCCCAGCTATTGATTTTGACCAGATTCATCGAATGTTCAGCACGATCAACCGTATTTGTTTCAAATACATATTTGATCGGCCTGCCCTTTAACTCTTGGAACAGAGACTGAAAAGGAATCGCCCCTTCACCGATTTGCAAATGCTCGTCGCTTGAACCATGGTTGTCATTAATATGAAGGCCGTACAAATACGGGTATGCTTTCCGGCATTCATCTAAAAACCCAGCCTGCCCATTTATATAGCAATGCCCTGTATCCAGCATGATGCCAGCACTCGGATCATCGATCATTTGGATGACTGAAACGAGCTCATCAATAGAGGTACCTATGGCATTTTCCGCATCAGGAACATTTTCAATCACCAGCCTTGTTTTTTCAGGCAATTCCTGCAGCATTTTCTTTGAAAAATCGGCCGCTGATTTCAGCCCGCCATCAATGGATGGATTGCTGCCCAAATGGAATAGCACATATTCCACTTCCAGCATTTTGGCTATCGACAAACATTTCTTCCAAATTTGTTCCGTCTCTTCATCTGGAGAAGCGGGATTGAACCCTTCAATGGGCAGATGAAATCCGAAAGAAACATCGTTCACTTTTGCAAGTCTTGCCATATTTTCGATTTCTGACCTTTCCATATACAGCAGGAGCCTGCCATGATACTTTCCTTCTCCCATGATTTCAATCGATTTCCAGCCGCCTTTTAACATAAGAGCTTCAACGGCCGGCACAATGGGCAATGCGAATAATGTATAAGTCGAAATAGAATAACCCAATACTCATCCACCTTTCTGTTACTTGATTCCTGAATGCATGAAGCTTGATATGAACTGCCTTTGAAAAGTGAAGAAAGCCATCAGCAGCGGAAGGGCTACAAACAAAGTTGCTGCACCGACCACTCCCCACTGCGCTCCGGAGTCAGATGCTTTGGCAAACATCGAAAGCCCGACAGTCAGCGGCCTATTCATATCGGAATCCGTGATAATCAGCGGCCATAAAAAGTTGCTCCATTGATGGCATACTGATATAAGTCCGAAGGCGATATAAGTTGGCTTCGCCAAAGGCACATATACATGCCAAATCGTCTGAAGCCGGCTGCACCCTTCCATTTTTGCGGCTTCTTCCAGTTCATAGGGAACACCTTTAAAGGTCTGCCTCAGCAAGAAAATTCCAAAAGCAGAAATGAAGTAAGGAACCATGATCGCCAGCTTAGTATCGTAGATTCCGAGCTGGGCAATCGTGTTTGAATTTGGAAAAATCAACAGCTCAATCGGAATCATAATTTGCACAAGGTACAAGAGGAACATCATCCCCTGTCCGATGAAATTCATCCGGGCAAATGCATAGGCAGCAAGCGTCATCGTGACAAGCTGGACAGCCAGAATGACAATGACAATAATGAGCGTATTGATATAATATTGCGCGAAAGGAGCCGTCCTCCAGGCTTCGGCAAAATTATTGAATGTCAGCGAAAATTTCTCTGCCTTTGTGTCTGTAAAGGCCATATAGATGATTCCGAAGAGCGGAAGGGCCCAAAGCAGAGCCAAAACATATGTCGAAATATTGATGAGGCGATTCAACTGTATACCACCTTAACTGTAATGAATTTTACGGTCTGCTCCAAAGAACTGAATGGCTGCGACCATCAGCATCAAAACTAACACAACCACTGTCGCAGTCGACGCTTTCCCGTAATCCATGAAACGGAAAGTACTTTCATAGATGTAGTAGAGCAGCAGATTGCTGGCATTGTTTGGGCCGCCCTGTGTCATCACGACAAGCTGGTCCACGGTTTTGAACGCATTCGTTGTCGCGATGATAAAAGAGAACAGGGTTGTCGGCATCAGCAATGGAAAGATGATTTTTCTAAATTGGACCCACTTGGACGCTCCGTCCATATAGGAAGCTTCAAGCAGTTCCTTAGGAATATTTTGTAGGGCGGCCAAATAAAAGATCATAAAGAATCCGGCTTCCTTCCAAATCACCATCACCATGATGGCAATAAGGGCTGTACTTGAATTCCCCAGCAGATTCATTTCCCCTGCTCCAAACATCTTGAACAGGCTGTTGACCATCCCGTACTCCGGCGTATAGAAAAACAGCCATATGAACGCCGCAGTCACCATCGGAATCACAACCGGGTAAAAGAAAAATGTCCTTGCAAGACTGCTCCCTTTCATTGCACGATTGACCAGCATTGCAAGCCCCATTCCGATCAACAAGCTTGTTGGTACAGTCCCAACCGCAAACCAGATATTATTGATCAACGCCTTCCGAAACACCTCATCTTCCCACATCATTTTAAAATTGTCCGCACCGATATAAACGGGATCCGCTGTTGACAGATCTGATTGAAAAAAACTCGTAAACAGCGTCTTGATCATCGGATACAACGTAAACATGATGAGGAATATGAGGGACGGAAGGAGAAAAAGCCATGCTGTTGCATTTTCTTTCATGCTTTTTCCCAATTCCTTCACCTCATGAAAACTTATTTATATGGCTTTAACAGGGATTCAGCCTGTTCTTGAGCCTGATCCAATGTTTTGTCCACGTCAGCTCCATCAATTGCCGCCTGAATGGCATCTGATAAAATCTTGATGATTTTCCCTTGCTCGTAAACCGAGATTTCCTTATGTGCATTTTCCAGCTGCTGCATGGCAGTCAGGGCCTGCGGGAATGAATCTGTGTACTCTTTTAATGATGGAGTTTCATAGCTTGATTGACGTGTTGCAATATAGCCTGTGTCAATGCTCCATTCCGCTGCACGCTCAGGATCTGCAATCCATTTAATGAATTCCATGGACGCAAGCTGTCTTTCTTCTGCAATATCCTTGAAGATATAGAAGTTCCCTCCGCCAGTCGGAGTAGCCGCGCGCTTATTTTCCGGCAAGTAGGCAACGCCAAACTCAAAATCAGCGTTATTTTTAACATTCGTCAGGTTCCCTGTAGTTGAAAGCATCATAGCCGTTTTTCCTTCAATGAAGTCAGTAGGAACAGTATTCCAGTCAAGTACGCCTTCGGGCATCACCTTGTGTGTCTTAGAAAGGTCAATCCAATACTTTAGAGCCTCCTTGGCCGGTTCGGAATCAAAATAAACTTCTTTTCCATCGTCACTCATCAGGTTTCCTTCACCAGCCTGGAGTGCTAAAGCCTGATAGATCCAATAACCGCTGATCGTAGCCGGCAATTCAATCCCCCATTGGCCGTCCTTCGTAAGCTTTTTACCATACTCCACAACCTCATCCCAGTTGGCAGGAGCAGCTTCCGGGTCGAGGCCCGCTTCCTTGAACAGATCCTTGTTGTAATAAAGCAGGACCGTGCTTCGCTGGAACGGGACAGACCATGTTTTCCCTTCCGCCTGGGAATTCAGCATGAATCCAGGGAAGAAGTCATCCATCATTTTTTTGGCTTCCGGATCTTTTTCGATCATATCGTCCAGCGGCAGGATAGAGTCCTTCAATTGGAAGAGGTCAACGGACAGAAGAACCGCCATATCCGGGGACTTTCCGTTTTTTACAGCCGTCTGGACCTTCGTCATGGACTCATCATAGTTTCCGCTGTAGACCGGCGAGACCGTCACTTTTTTTCCATTCACTTCAATTCCTTCTTTATTGAATTCCTCTGCATATCCGTCAATCACTTTCGTAATTTCGCCGCCGACGTTCACCGGATAGTACCACGTCAGATCGATCGTCTCCCTATCGGATTTTCCGGACTTAGCATCATCCGAATTGCTGCTGGAACCGGCACTGTTGCTGCCGCATGCGCTTAATAAGCTAAAAATCAACAGGAAGAGTGCAAGAAATATGGGAGTTTTCCTCAAAGCTTTCAACCTCTTTCTTTTTGAGATATTTTCACTGAAAAATCGGATGACTGTATAACGCTTAGTAGACCGGCTTCCCCCCTTTTTGAACGAAAAGAGACCACAAATATACTGTTCATCACAACAGATATTTGCGGCCTCTCTCATTGCGCCTGTTTGCTATCTACTTTTCAATTATTAATATACCGGACTATTATTTAGCTCCCATTAATGTAATGTAAAGAATTGTTAAAGCTGGTTGAAATCCAATTTCCACAGCTTACTATTTGAGGTGGTTACAGCCGCTGCTCCGCGTTCCAACGCTTCTTTCGCATGGTCAGAGGTTGTCAGCAAACCGCCTGTGATGACTGGAACAGGGGACACCTTCGACAGTTTTTCCAGGAAATCAGGCGCCCTGCTCGGCATAATCTCAATAATATCAGCCTGCAGGTGCTCGAAACTATCCAGCAGATGTTCATAGACCTCGGTATCTATCAGAAAAACCCGTTGAATCACAAACATCCCTTTTGATTTGACCCTCTTGATGATGCTCGATTTCGTGGTGACAATCGCAAAGGGTTTGACGTAGTCGGTAATAAAATCGATTCCGTAGGGGTCCGCCTGCAACCCGCCAATTTTCTCCACATGCAAAATGACTGGGAGCCCTTCCTTGTGCAGCACATCCACATACTCTTTCACATTTAAAATGTTCCCCGTCATCAGGATGACAGCGGAAATGTTCCGTTTATATTTGATCGCCCTCTCAATCGATTTAGGCTCCTTGATCGCAGCAATCAGCTTGTGCCGCTCTAATCTCTCCTGAAACATTTTTTTCATAGGTTCATTCACTTCTGGGCCCCCCTTGTCCAGGTATTTAAAATGCTACTACAAGTGTAACCCAATATACTTCGCCATTCACTTAGAATCCAATAACAAAGGCGGAAGCGCCTGTTTATCGACGTACAGACTGGAGCGCTTCTGACGAGATAAAGGAAACACGCGCAGCGCAGCGATGTTGACTTATCGTAGGAAGAAGCGTGAAGTCTGCTAGTCGATAGGCGCTGGCCGCCTTAAAGCGCCACGTCCTGTGGCGCCGGCGGCACTAGGACCTCCTGTCCGTCGGAGCCGGACGCAGCACTAAGTGACAAATAAGTTACTCACAACCTGAGCATTTTATAATTTCCTAAAAATAAAAGAAGACGGCCATTTGCGCCGCCTCTCCTAGGATTCCATTGAGATTTCCAATCCCTCAATCTCTTTAATTTTGCCAATCAGATATTCACTTTCCGTCACAATGTAGCTTTCTTCCTCGTGAGCAATATTCACCAGCCACGGTTTCCCTTTTTTCAGAAAAGACAAATCCTCCGGCAGGTCTGGCTGCAGCCAAGAATAGAGGGAATTGGCCGTTTTTTTAACAACCTCCCTGGCGTAATCATCCGTATGATAATAATAAACTTTCGCTTTTTGTCCCCCAACAAGCATTGTACCTGTCCACTCATTCGTTTTCTTCATCACTTTCAGGGAGCCCTCCAGCTCCTTCAGCACAGGTTGAAGCTTCCGAGTGGAACCCAAATCCTTTCGGACGACGAGGTGGAACTCATCGCATATATCAAAAGCCAAATCTATCAGCTGTTCGTAGACTTTTCCTTGAGGGTCTTTTTCTATAAAAATCATGCTAAAGTTCCTCTCACATTCGTTAATAATTTTTGGAAAATTAATCCGGGGCCAAAGCAAGGGAGATTTATTTCTTTTTGTATAAAGAAATAACTGCGGCGACCACTGATACGATTAGGCCTGCAGCCACTTCCTCGATCAGGGGAAGCGGCTGCTGGCCATTCTGCCCGTATGGACCAATCTATTCCTTCGGCGTCCTACGCTTCCTTTTAACAACATAATAAATCCCTGCTCCAATCAGCACCAAAAGAAGAATGATCGGCAAATTTCCCACAACAAACACAATTACCCCCGATGCGGCGGAAAGCAAAAAGTTCAGGCTGACAGCCAGCTGCTTTTTCGTCTTATCCCATGTATTTAGATCATTGCCGCCTACTCCCGGTACGACAACTTTACTTTCCTGCATGAAGATTTCGACCGTCGAATAGGACGTCTGATTTTCGAGATACTTCATCTTGCCGACAAGGACTTCAATCTCTTCCTGCACTTTCGCCAAGTCGCTGGAAATTTTCAATAAGTCTTCAGTCTTTTGCGCGTCTTTCATAAAATCAAGGAGCCTTTCCTCCACGGCCCGCTTCGATTTCAAGCGAGACTCCAGATCCACATATTCCTCCGTGACGTCTTGACCCGAAACATTTCTGCCCAACACCTCAGCAGCTTCATCTTCTGCATCATTCAAAAAAGCCTGGAAATGTTTTTCCGGAATCCGGACGATAACATGCCCGCTCATCAGTTCATTTTCATCCCGATATTCGTTGGACTCTACGACATAGCCGCCGTATCCCTTCACTTTCTTCTCGATATTTTGCTTAGCTTTTTTAAGGTTCTTCACCTGAACTTCCAAATTTGCCCGATGAATGATCATTCGGTCACTTGTTTCAATCTGACTTTCTTTCGGCTCTTCAGCTGTGGCTGCATCTTCCTGATCTTCCTCATCAAGTACGGCCATCTCATTCGAGCCCGCAGACTCATTCATTTGAGCCATATCATTCGCCGACTTTGATTCCTCGGAATCGCCCGAACTGCACGCACCCAAAAAGATAAGAAGAACTGCAGCGAGAAAACCATTCAAGCATCTCTTGTTCATCCATTGATCCCCCTTTCTACATTAGACGTTTCAACATTAAAAAAATTACAGGTTTAATCGTCCAAAGCCATGTCTGTCTCCATATCATATTTGCTTAGCGAACAGGATTTCTTGGCCTGCTGGACAGACTTGACCTCACCCTCTGACTTTGGCGGGCAAGTGATGAAGGTTTCGATGCCCTCTTTTTTATCGGTAAAATTGAACGCAGAATCAATTGCTGGTGAAAGGGCTTGTACTTTTTCAACCAGAGCGGTTAGCCTTTTCCATTCTTCCTCAGATTCCGAAAAAGGCTGCCCTATTTCAAGACGGACCCCCAACATGGCCTCTGTTTCATCGAAACGTGGAATCTCAGGCCCTTTTACGATATCCAAGCTCTCATAGGTGACATAGTTTGTATCTACCGATGCGTCAGGAAAAATTTCCTTCGCAATCGGCTGGACCGCCTCCTTCAATTGGCGCGCCCACAACACTTCAGGATAAATATCAACATATGTATACTCTGCAAAGCCTTCCTCCGCGTAAAATTCAAGCTCCGGATCCGATGCAGGATAAAACCACGCACCGTAGCTACCATCTTTAAAATTGTAAAAAGACTCTTTCAGCGTAAAATTCTGTTCATATTTTTTCTCCAAGTAGTTTTCCAGTTTCGCAGCCACCGCCTTCTCCTTCCAGGGCAAACCATAAATGCCGCTTGCAATCCAAGCTGCAATCCCTATCACGATGACCACGGCCGAAATAATTAAAATCCTTTTTCTGCTTTTCATAAAGTTCCCCTTTTAATGATTTCTCTTTTTCTATAGTATATAGGAAAATGCAATGGAAAATTATGCCCTTATTAAAAATTCGAAATTTCACGGAGGCGTAGAAAAAAATAGCTGCCGGGGCTATTGGAAGCTTTGAAAGGGATCGAGATGTGCTACGGACAAACACAGGAATGCACGACAAAAAAACTTTCCTAATTGACAATCCTTGCGGATGATAATGACAATAGCCATTTTGTGTTTTTTCATAAAAAAGGGGTGTACTGTAGATGGAAATGCGTAAATTAAAAATGACTGAAGGTGTGTCAGCACCTTCAGCCTATACAATAGCTTGGTTCCCTTCAAGGGAACCGGTAGCAGAGGAAATAAGCCACCTGAGCCGAACTCAAGAGTGGATTATTTTTTTGAAATGACAGTAGCGCTATACAGCAGCGTTTTCTAACAATATCAATTATATTATCTTTGAGACTACATTAATGGTCAGCTTGAATACGCTCTTAATTAGACCAGATGAATTATTTTTTAAAAAAGGCTGAGCATCACTGTATCCATATTCCATTAAATTCCTATATTAATTACCTTGCCTCTTCGGCTTGAAACGTCCAAATAACGTCATTGGTGGTTCCGGCTGCAACGAGCCCTGGTGACTTACGCAAAAAATATTTATCCGAATGATAGACATCGGTTATCATTTGACCGGACTTTTCTTCACCGGGGGCAAGTTCGCCCTCTATTGATTCAATGCTGCTAAAATAACTGGATACATCCGAATAACCCGACCCCTCCAGATCTTCAGTTATTTCGAGTGATCCTACAAGGTCTGACGCGTCCAAACTTTTCTCGCTTGTGTTCTTTACAGTAAGGTCTAACACAATCAGCTCATCTAATTGTGGGGTTTCGCCATCCAACTCTTCAATTAATTTAGCGCTATGCAGTGTAATTTCATAAGTTCCCAAAGTTGTATCAAACTTAGCCGTATCCCCCATCTGTAAATCTAATTGATCCTCTGCTTCAACTTTAAAACCACCGCTTTTTGACTCTTTAACCTTGGAAGCATCATCCGCTGCCGTTTCAGATGGTTCTTGAGTTTCGGATTCAACCTTTTTTGAACCTTCACTTCCAGACCCACAAGCTGAGGCAAGCACCATAAATGCAAACAATAAGAGAACAACAAAAAATCTTTTTAGCATTATATCCTCCCAAATTAGTATTTGATTACCAATAAATCTAGCATTCCTATACTCATCTAATTAGTAAAACTTTATTTTTCCGTATGATTGTACAAATAATATAACAAAATAACGTTTATTTCAAATATTCCCACAACCTAACTCCTCTTCCTTGTCTCCAAAGGCAAAAGCCACATTTTCAAACTTTTCCTGTTCTCCCCCCTTCTATGTTAAGATGGCAATGGTATTTTGAAAAGAAAGGATTGAATGAAAAATTACGAAGCATACAACCCAAACCAAACTGTTTATGGAGTATCTCTCCATTATTTTTGGAGCCGCTTTGGTCGGCTTATCATATAATATTTTTCTCTTGCCGGCCAGGCTGGCAGCAGGCGGAGTATCCGGCATTAGTACAATTCTTTATGAATTGTACCAGTATAACCCCGCCTATGTTCAATTGCTCATAAATATTCCCGTCTTTATTGCCGGCTTTCTGCTTCTTGGCAAAGAGTTCAGCTTAAAGACACTGGCAGGCACCTTCTTCGTCCCGTTCACCATTTGGATCAGTGCCGACATCCCTTTTTCAACTGATAACCCTTTGCTGGCAGCGATCTACGGGGGAATCCTTCTGGGAATTGGCCTTGGAATTGTTTACCGGGGAAATGGATCGACCGGAGGGCTGGCAACCGTGGCGCAAATCGTGAAGAAATATACAGGCCTGTCCAGCGGTTACTCGCAATTAATAGTTGACGGATTAGTTGTCGTTAGTTCTGCGTTCGTCTTTAGCTTTGAACTGGCTTTATATGCGATGATGGCCATTTATGTGACGAGCAAAGTGATCGACTTTGTCCAGCTGCAATCTTCACCATCAAAGCTTGTGCTCATCATCACTGAGCAGGAAGAACGCATTCAAACCATCATCAAGGAAGAGATTGACCGGGGCCTTACAAAAATCCGTTCAATCGGCGGCTTTTCCAACAAAGAAAAAACAATGATCCTCTGTGTTGTCGAGCAGCAGGAAGCCGTTTATTTGAAAAAAATAATGCAGGAACAGGAACCCGACTCCTTTGTCGTCTTCCTCAACGCATCCGAAATCCTTGGTAGAGGCTTTTCCCTATCCAAGGTCCATGATACAGCAAAGTGAAAAAGACAAGCCCATTTTTCGAATCAGAAGCTCTTGATTAAAGGAGAGCTTCTGATACCTTTTGAAAAAGGCGGCTTTACATGTGACTCTTTATCCCATCTTCAGATTCCAGTTTGTGTGTAATGACAGTAAAGGTGTTTATTTTTGAAGCTGAATATACGCATTACACCGTCCGGAAATGTGGACAAATAACTTACTCAAATATATGTCCCGTTTGTTGAGGATTAAAGGGCTGGCACTGTTAAACAACTTTATTGTCACTCAACAGTTTGCCCCTCCATTTTCACATGACAAGAACTGCAGCTTCAGGAGAGCTTTGTGAAATGAATATACGATTCCACAAAACTTGGATGAATAGCCTGTTCCCCATTAACTCCCCTTCCATAGACGGATCAAATAGAACTTGGTACCATGAAATTACGCTTGAAAAGAGTCTCTGCTGAAAACTCCTGAAGAAAGCGAGGTTTTATGAATTGTCCTTATTGGCCTTTATAACCATTCTGATTTCGGCTTTCATGCATGCAACGTGGAATTATTTAGCGAAACAATCAGAGGGTGGATTCAATTTTGTCTGGCTCTATATGGCCGTCAGCACAATCATTTATCTGCCCTTCGTTATCGTTTTCTTTTTTCTGGGCGAAATGCGCTTTGGCTGGCTGGAACTGGCTTTTATATCCGGAAGTGCCGTTATCCATATGGCTTATGCCTTGACACTGCAAAAAGGGTACAAAGTAGGCGACCTTTCTATCGTTTACCCGTTAGCCCGGGGATCCGCGCCCATGCTGATTGCAGTTGCGGCCCTCTTTCTCTACGGAGAAAGACTGTCGTTTGCAGGAATGTTCGGAATCGGATTGATCGTTTTCAGCATTTTTATTTTAACGGGGGACTTGCGCCGATTTAAGCAGCCAAACAGCGGAAAAGCGATTTTTTATGGATTATTGACCGGCTTGCTGATTTCCTGCTACACCTTGTTGGATAAAGGCGCCGTCAGTGTTGCCCTCATGTCACCATTACTATTAAACTATGGCTCTATTCTGGGCCAATTTCTGTTAATGACTCCTTTGGCCTTTAAAGACAAGGAAAAAGTGAAGAAGGAGTGGGCCATGAACAAAAAGAAAGCAGTCGGCGTCGGAATCTTAAGTCCATTGGCCTATATTCTCGTACTGATTACAATGCAGGTAACACCCGTAAGCCATGTGGCTCCTGTTCGTGAGATCAGCATCTTAATCGGCACTGTGATGGGGGCGAAAATGCTCACCGAAGGGATCGGTGTCCGAAGGCCGGTCGCTGCAGCCATCATGGTCGCGGGAATCATATCTGTGGCCCTGAGCCAATGAAGGGGTTTAACTGACTAAAGGGGACAAACCCCTCCAACAACAAAAAAACAGACCCTGCACAGGGCCTGTCATAAGCTTTCATTAAGCTTTTTGAACGTTTGAAGCTTGTGGGCCGCGTTGGCCTTGTTCAACGTCAAAAGTTACCTTTTGACCTTCGTCTAAAGATTTGAAGCCTTCACTTTGGATCGCGGAGAAATGAACGAATACATCTTCTCCTGCTTCACGCTCGATAAATCCGAAACCTTTGTCTGCATTAAACCACTTAACTGTACCTTGTTCCATTATTTGTTTGCCTCCTGGTGCGGTAATTCGCACTTTGTTACTATCCTTGCTCAAATACTTAGACGAAAATCAAAATCTCTTCTCAATCTGAAAGAGCAAAAATAACTCTTCTTAAGAATAACGGATGTGTCTTAAAATAGCAAAGTTTTTCGTCTGCCAAATTCCGACAAAGATAACAAACTGCCGGCCACGGCTGTCGATAATTGACAACACCAAACACACTATTCTGTTAGCAGTTTGTTCCTTACAGAACCATCCGGGATATTTACAGCATGTATGGATTTGAGAAAACAACCCTTTTGGATTCCCCAAAATAAAATTCATCCCCCACTTACCGGCTATCGCCGCTTGAAGTGGGGGACTTCTTTTAGAGGTTCGTTAAAAGATAAATGGGCCACGGCGAAAACGAAAACGCGGACCAAAAAAAGGACGTCGACGGAAACGGAAACGTGGACCACCTATGAAGAATGGCATAAAAAAATTCCCCCTTTATGGAATGATATTATAGGTTATGCCACAAAGGTGCTCGGGGACATAGACATATATGGAGAAATCAAAAAATCAAGTAAAGTTAATCCCCAGAGTAGCACAAGGGATCGTTCACTTTTTAGAAAATGTTTTTTAATTTTTGGTGCCACGACCAGAAATTTGCTAAATTTTGTTGAATGATGAATAGAATTAATCTGTTCTCATCAATTGATTTCTTCATTCACTCGCCCCTCGAAACCCTTACAAAAAGAATCTTTTATAACCAACAAACAATTCTCCACCATAATGATCAAGTGTAGATTGAATGAATGCAATGAGTTCAGTTTTATCATTTGTATTCATGTATGCTTTTGTATATTTAACTAGTTTATCGCACATATCTTTATCATATGATTTAAGGTTCCTGGCAACCCACTTTCCTTCACCAAACCAATGGCCATCTGCCCTTAAAATCAGTTCAGATAACGTATTTATTAACTTATTTAAAATAAATAAACTTTCTTCAAAGTCTTCTGAACTTCTAAAGTCTGACAATAAATCTGTCATTTGATACCTTGCTTTATTTATTTGGTCCTCATCCCAAAGCTGTGGACCCTGTTCATAAAGTATTTTTGCCTCTTGTTGGAGTTCCTTTCCATTCCCTTGTTTATCTTCTATAAGCAGACCTTCGGCACACATTTTAATGATGGTGGGCATTCCTATATGCCTGGCTGTTTGAAATTCAACCTCCAGAGATAAAGCCGTAAAAATAAAAGCCTCTATTTTCCATCCAAGAAAGTGATAACATTCAATTCTTGGTGTTTCTGTTTCATCCATAATAATTAAGTCAATATCAGATTCTTTTGTTAAATTTCCATAAACAGCACTTCCACCTATCAAGACTGTATCTGCTTCAGGAAAGTGGGAATCGATAAACTGTTGAGCTATTCGCTTGATCGAGTCTCTCATATGAAACACCTCCCATTTCAGGATATTCATGTAGATGGTTAGTGTTCTTGAACGCAGGAGCTGCCTGTAAGGCCGGCAGCACGACTGTCCGTGAGGAAGCAAAGTTTATTCCCTGAGAAAATGGTGAAAGTGCAGCACATCGAACATGCCTGCGAATGTAAGGCATGTAAACAGGATGTCTCATTGCCCGCACAAATAAAACGGGGAAATGCGCCCCAGCCGGCTATTCAGCGCAGCATTGCCAGCTCAAGCGTCCTTGCGAAGGTGCTGCACGACAAGTTCGTTCTCTAAAATAGAAAATTTCTGCCTCTCCCATCCAATTCATCGAAATATCCCAGTATCGTCCTTGCTGCTATTGCTATGCTCCATCTTTTCTCGGCAAAACCCGGCAACCTACACTAACCCCACCTTTTTTATCCTATTTTTCCTTTATCGGCCTCTTCAATTTTCGCTTCTATCTGATGTTTTTCTTCACTCCACCAAAGCACCCGGTCCGTTTCTTCCAAGACTTCTTTGATTTCTTCTTCATCGGCAACTGCTGGCGGGGAACCACGGAGGGGTTTACCGGATGTACTTTTTAGAAATAAAGTAACAACCACAATCCCAATGGCCGAAGCGAATATGAGGTAATAGGCTGGCATGAGGCGATTGGCGGTCATGCTGATCAACCAGGAAATCAATAAAGGGGCCGTCCCTCCAAATAACGAAGCGGAAATATTATAGGCAATGGCCAATCCTCCATATCGGACTTCTGTAAAAAATAGAGAGGGCAATAGAGAAGTCATCGTACCTTTTATGGATGATAAGAGCGTTCCTAAAATCAACAATCCAAAGAAAACCTGCCAGTTGCTACCTTCCCCAATTAATAAAAAGGAGGGAATGGATAATACAATAACCCCTATCAAGCTTACTTGAATGATCCGTTTATTTCCAACTTGGTCAGCAAAATATCCCATAGCTAATACAATCGGGATCATAATAAACATGACAATCAAAATCAACAGAAGCCCTTTGGTTTCCCCATATCCTAAAACCGCCGTTAAGTGGGATGGCATATACGTTAAGACCGTATAGTCTATCACATTATAAAAGAAGACCAACACGAGACATAATAACAGCGATCGCCGATGGAACTGAAACAGTTCTTTCATGGAAATATGCGGCTTTCTTCCCATTTCTTCAATTTTCTCTTCCATCGCTGCAAAGGCAGGTGATTCCTCGAGTTGGTTTCGGAGATACAGCCCGATCATTCCCATCGGACCCGCAATCAGAAACGGCACTCTCCAGCCCCAATCATGCATGGTTTCTGTTCCCAAACCGTAGGTGAGTGCTGTAACCAATCCTGCCCCGAGAATATATCCGGCCAGTGTCCCCACTTCCAATCCGCTTGCCATAAAACCGCGTTTTTTATCCGGAGTCGATTCAGCAATAAAGGTCATCGCCCCTGCATATTCTCCTCCCGTAGAAAACCCTTGTATCAATCGTGCACACAGCAACAAAATAGGTGCAGTGATTCCAATGGATTCATAACTTGGGATCAGTCCACAATGTTGGCTCTTAAAAGGCAGCCATCATTACTTCACCACTTTTACCATATCCAAAGCCTTTACTAATTCTTTCGGATTCCGGGAGCCAATATTCCGCCTCTCTTCCCCAAATTCATGATATCAAAATTCAAATATATATTAAAAATTCCTAATCTAATCAAAATCTTACCCTCTGTTACTTTACATGAAAAGCGGGTATGAATATAATAGGGATACAAGCATATAATGAAAAAAGGGATACCAGCGGGTACTGGCATCCCGAGTATACAAGCTACACTGCATGAAGTGCAGCAGCCCGACACAAGAAATAGCTCTTCTCGCTGGGCAAAAGCAAGGGAGAGTTATTTCTTTTTTTGTGCTGAAATAACTACGGCAATTACTGATACGATTAGGCTTGAAAACATAAACATCAAGACCACTACTTCGTACAGGCTTACCATCAGCGTCACCTCCCCTCAAGAGGAAGTGGCCGCTGCCCACCCTGCTTATGTAGTTGTATACCCTTTTATTTTAACATAGATATCAGAAAATTAGGGTATTATTCTCTAGCAAAATCCATCTAGAGGTTCCTCTCAGCGTCCGCATTCAAAGGTGGATAAATTTCTTCAGTGGTATTCCTACATGTCAATTTAATTATACTTTCATTCACCTAAATATCTCCCCACGAATCACCTTAAACACCCTGCTCGGCTGTTTCTCCAGCAACTCAAGCATTATCCGCTTTCGTACCTCTTCCCCGTGCAGCACTTGGATCTCCCCCGCATCCCGATCAAGCACTACAGAGTCATGCCCAATCTGATAAGCCTGAATCTTTCTGGCTCGATCAACATATTCCTCATCCAACTCTGTATGGACTTCCGTAGTCAGCCTGCGCAGCATCCGCCAAAGCTTCACTTCTTCCCTAGACTTCATAAATAGTTCTGGCAATTCCTTCGCCTGCTTGAGTAGATTCTTGGTCGTTAAAACATAGCTCTGAATGCCTTAGCCCACTGGGCGTATCGTTTCCTTCAATTTCTCCCAGCGATCAATATAAAAACGGACCACCGTTTGATCCCATCCTCTCTCAGGTAAAATCACCTTCCCGCCGATACGAATTCCCCGTTCCGTTTCGTAAAAGAGCTGTGGGTTCTTTCTTAAATGATTTCTTCCTTTTGAGTCCAGGCGCTTAATCCGATCTGCCCGTACCTTTTCATAACGAGAAACCAACTCATGATGCGGTTGGGCTTCAATGAGATCGATCGCTTGGCAGAAGGACGGAAAATAAAGCTCCACCAGTCTGAAAAACTCAGTAGGCGAAGGCTTGTCTGAAAGGGTTGGAGACGCCTCTAGAAATGTCTTCTTTATAAAGTGGAAAGCCAAGTTATAAATCTCTTCGCTTACTTCGTTCAATAACCGTTGATAGTCTTCCTTATAATTTAACTTGGAAGGAAAAATTTCAAACGTGATTTCCAGCAGCTTCTCTTTTCTACTATAGATTGCAAAGGTCGTTAACCCGACTTCATTCATGAATTGAAGGTTCCCCATCAAAATCTGATGGGGCTCTTTTCCAACAGGAGTGACCGCCTCACGAATACCTGGATGCTCGTGGTAAAAAAAGAGCTTCCGATCCGTTTTGGGCGTGATCACAAGCTGGTACACTCGATTTTCAAAAAAGATGGGAGCAAAGTCTTTTTCTTGTATTGGAACAAGGCGATCCGTTTCTACGTCATACAGCTCGACGCTATCCCACTCTTTCGCATCAAAGCGAAAAGACATCGTTTCCAATCCTGCCCTTTGCTTATACTCCTTCAAACTCTCATATCGCTCGTCAAACGGCCCCCCCTTCATATAAAGAGAGAAGTCAGGCGTTTCAACGACCAGTAATTCCAACATAACCCTTTCTGCGATTGAGCCTCCTTTCTGGTCTGGAAACCTAAGGACATCATATATCGCCTGAAGGGGTTATTTTGCTATCTTATGATTGACAATAAATTTCGACAAGAATTTTTCACTGTTTAGATCAATCCTTCCTTTTTTAATATTGGAAGTAATAAAAACTTTGTCGATTAAACCAAATATCCTTAAATGTTTTGTAATATAGTAATATAGTTGCTTTTTTCTTCATTGGGGGTGCAAGCATGTTGGGGAAAATGTTAGATAACAAAAAATCGGGTATTGTTGGAGATGCATTAAAGCCATATTTAAAGAAAGACGCAAAGGTGGCTATCATGTCATCCTATTTTACGATTTATGCGTTCGAAGCTTTAAAAAAAGAACTAATGAAAGTCGAAGAAATACGTTTTTTATTTACCGACCCTACATTTATTTCTGAAAAATATTCAAAAGATCCTTTAACAATAGGCAGACAAGAACGGGAGAAGCAACTATTTGGTACAGAGTTCGAAATAAAACTGCGGAATGAGCTTACCCAAGCAAAGATTGCTAAAGAATGTGCTAACTGGATACGTGCCAAAGTAAAAATGAAATCACCTACAGCAACAGCTCCTTTGGCAACCACAAAAATGATTCATGTTCATAATAAAGATGGATCATCAGTTGCTATTCAAGGAAGCGCGGATTTTACAAGCAACGGGCTTGGCTATACATACTCTCCTAATCTTGAAATGAACACTTTGGTAAATGAGCCTATGTTAACAGAGCAATATATACAGTGGTTTAATGAAGTTTGGAAAAATGAGGAGAATGTGGTAGATGTAAAGGACAATGTTCTTAAGAGAGTAACATACCTTTATCAGAATCACACGCCTGAATTTTTATATTACCTCACACTCTACAATATATTTAGGGAGTATCTTGAAGAATTTGACGAAGATGCCATTGTCAAATCCAAAACAGGCTTTAAAGATACCGCCATTTGGAACAAGCTATATAAATTCCAAAAGGATGGAATGTTGGGCGCGATTGACAAGCTGGAAAAGCATAACGGCTGCATCATTGCCGATAGTGTCGGACTTGGAAAAACGTATGAAGCTCTTGCTGTCATCAAGTATTATGAGCTCCGTAACGATCGAGTACTGGTCCTATGTCCTAAGAAGCTGAGAGAAAACTGGCTCATCTATACACAAAATGATAAAAGAAATATCTTATCCTCCGACCGATTCAACTATGATGTGCTGAACCACACTGACCTAAGTAGAGAAGGTGGCCTTTCAGGCGACATTAACCTTGCCACCATAAACTGGAGTAACTATGACCTGCTAGTCATCGATGAATCCCATAATTTCAGAAACAACGTTGCAAGGAATGATCGAGAAACACGCTATTCTAGATTAATGAATGAAGTCATTAAAGCGGGAGTAAAAACAAAAGTCCTTATGCTGTCGGCAACTCCAGTTAACAACAAAATGAATGACTTGAAAAATCAAGTGGCTTTCATCACAGAAGGAAAAGATGAAGCACTCGAGGAGGCTGGAATTGAAAGTATAGAACAGACTCTAAGAAAGGCACAGTTGGCATTTAACAAGTGGCTGCGTTTGGAAGAAAAGGATAGGAAAACGGACACCCTTCTTGAAATGCTGAACTTTGACTACTTTAAATTATTGGACGCTGTCACCATTGCGAGGTCAAGAAAGCATATTGAAAAATACTACAACATGTCCGAAATCGGCAAGTTCCCAGAACGACTGAAGCCGATCAATGTTTACGCTGATATCGATACATTGGATGAATTCCCTGCTATCAAGGATGTCAACATACTGATCAATCGATTGAACTTGAGTGCCTACTCCCCTTTGAAATATGTCATGCCTGAAAAACAAGCGGAATACAGCCGAAAATACGATATGAAAGTGAAGGGCGGCTCTGTCTTTAAGCAGATTGACCGTGAACGGAGCCTTGTCCATTTGATGCGGGTCAACCTCCTAAAACGTATGGAAAGCTCCATACATTCCTTTGGCATGACAGTAGCATCTCTTCTGCATAAAATAGATGATTTGCTCGCAAGGATGGAAAATTTACAACAATATTCCGATGCAGATATAAGTATTAATGACATTAACATTGATGATGAAGATGTAGAAAATATGCTGATTGGTTCCAAGGTCAAGGTATTGCTTCAGGATATTGATCGCGTTAAGTGGGTTCAGGATCTCCAGGATGACAAGGAAAAGTTAGAGAAACTGCTGATAGAAGCGGCCAAAGTACAAGCGCCTCGTGACGCAAAGCTTCAAAAGTTGAAATCAATGATTGAAGAAAAAGTCCGAAATCCAATCAATAACACGAATAAAAAAGTGATTGTCTTTACGGCATTTGCGGATACGGCTAATTATTTATATAAAGAAATATCAGAATGGGCATCTATGAAGGGATTGCACTCTGCGTTGGTTACTGGCTCTGGCGGCAACCAAACAACACTAAAAGAGATTCAAAAAGACCTTAATTCAATCTTGACCCATTTCTCTCCTGTATCAAAAGAAAGGTTCAAGATTGATGCGAATATGAAAAATGAGATCGATATTCTTATTGCGACAGATTGTATTTCAGAAGGACAAAACCTTCAAGACTGTGATTTTCTTATAAATTACGATATACACTGGAACCCCGTCCGCATTATTCAGCGTTTTGGCCGTATCGACCGTTTAGGGTCTAAAAATGATGTGGTCCAGCTCGTGAATTTTTGGCCTAATTTAGATTTAGATGAATATATCAATTTGGAAGCACGTGTGAGCGGCCGAATGGTTCTTCTTGATATTTCCGCTACGGGTGAAGAGAACATCATTGAATATGATGAAAAGAAGCAAATGAATGACTTGGAGTACAGGGCCAAACAGCTGAAACAACTTCAAGAAGAAGTGATCGACTTGGAGGATATGTCTGGGGGCATTTCTATCACAGATTTGACCTTGAATGATTTCAGAATGGATTTACTGGATTATATGAATACCAACAAACAAGAAATAGAGACTGCCCCTTTAGGGCTGCATGCCATCACATCTCTCCAACTGTCGCCAAATAAGGAAGCAAAACAAGGTGTGATCTTTTGTATCAAACAACGCAATGAATTGGCAAAAGTCAAAGAAACAAGTGCTCTGTTCCCCTATTACCTTGCCTATATGGGCATGGATGGAAAAGTGCTATTAGGGCATTTAAAAACAAAACAAATACTCGATCTCTACCGAAAGCTTTCACAAGGACAAACCACTGTATTTAATGAACTAATTCATCAGTTCGAAATGGAGACAAGCGAATTATCCGATATGTCTTCTTATAAGGTCCTGTTGGATAAAGCAGTTGAGTTCATCCTTGGGATTGTGGAAGAGAAAGGAATTGAATCCTTGTTTAGTCTTGGTAATTCAAATCTGCTTTTGGAGAGCAGTATTTGCACTGATGATTTTGAGCTCGTTTCATTTTTAATAATAAAGTAGGTGAATTGATTGAGGGAATGGCTAATTGATCAACTTAAAATCCCAGAGCGAACAGTGTTGAAGAAAAAGGTACCAAAGAAAGCATTCTTTACACAAGCGGACCTCTCTCCTTCTGAAAAGGAGTTGTTCTCTTCTGAGATTGAAGGATTTTATTTGCTTAGTTTAATGAACCAGCAAAGCATAAACATACCAGCTTACATTACCGAAGAGATCCATTATACCGAGGTAATTTGGATCTATGTTCAATTGAGAAAAACATCTAACTCAAGCAGAATTGTGAAATCCATACACAGAGCGATGCCCAATCCCATTGTTTTAATCGCCGAGTCCCCTGATAGACAGCTTCTATTAAGCACATGTCATAAAAGACTTAACAAAAATGACATAACAAAAATAGTAGCTGATGAACCTGTACTTACTGAATGGTTTGACCCAGCGGACCAAAGCTCGGCTTATATAAAACTGGCAGAAGCCATTAGCATACCAAATCTCTCTTTTGAAAGCTTATTTGCATTTTATCAAGATATTCATAACTGGCTACAAGCGGCGGTATTAATCAAACAGATTGGCACCCTCCCCTCTTCTCCAGATAACTTAGATAAAATAAACCATATGTTATCCCAAATTACGAAAGTAAATTTACTGAACATTAATTCTGGGGCTATTTGGTAAAACTTTGT
>NZ_VEKZ01000040.1:0-35526 GCF_007681465.1 Siminovitchia fortis | reverse complement strand
TTCTATTGAAGTGGTTCAATTTTCAAGTGCGATTGTGGTTCATTTTTAGATTACCATATACAACAGGCTAATCTGTCGTTAGGATGGACCCTGCCCTTATGAATATTCAATAAAATACCAACTGTGGGTGTGACAGCTATTGGGTGTTAATCTAAGTGCTAATAAAATATTGGGAAAGCGAGTAATTAAAAAAATATTAAATTTATTTGGGGAGAGATAAAATGGAAATTAAGGTAGAAAAACTGATAAATGAACAAAAACAAAAAACAGTTTCATTGATCACTTTGGAGAAAAGATTGAAAAAACGTTTGGGAGATGAGGTCAGTCCCTGGTTCTATAAGGAACTTGCTAATGCGATATTGGCATTGGAGGAAAAGGACATCATAGAGCCATTTAAAAATGCAAAAACTTATTCCAGAGATGCCAGGATTAAAGAAAAGTATAAAAAGAAGAAAGCACTAATGGTTGATGAGAAAACATTGAAACAAGAATTGTTAACTAGTTTCCATCAAAACATAAGTGTTTCCTATTACTTGAAGCATCTTGAAGAATATCATGATATGAAAGAAAAAGTAAAAATGATCAGTGAATTTTTGAAGGGATGTTACGAGAATATGCCTTATCTATCCGTTAACGAGCGTTCCTATGAAATATTTGAAGAAGAAAAGTTTTTGGCTTCAAAGGAAGGAAAAAAACTATTAGCAAATCTTAAGCTTTCATTGGAAACTCTGTATTGCTATGAGACCTACGAGCCATTTTTTCATATCGGGATCGCGCGAACTAAAAACGAAAATATCCTAATTGTTGAAAACAAAGACACATATTTTAGTATAAAAAAATTATTTTTAGAGAATATTCATTCATGGGACAACATTAAATTTTCAATGATTATTTACGGGGAAGGCAATAAAATTACCAGGTCGTATGAATATCTGGATGAGCTGGGTGTTCCAGACGTAAATATTTATTATTTTGGTGATTTTGATCGTGAAGGTATTGCGATTTACCATCGGTTACAGAAAATAAGTGAACGTTCTGTGAAAATAGTAAAGTCATTTTACTTGAGGATGTTTAATGAGAGAAAGAACAAACCAGCTAAAGATCAGTATTGGAATAAAGAAGCCATAAAGAACTTTTTTAAAGAAAATAAGTTCCGCGATGAAAAAATAATGAAGGACTATTTAGCTGCTGGAAAGTATGTACCGCAAGAAGCGGTGAATATCGAGATTCTAAGGAGGATGGCGGATGGAGCTACAAAAACTCTTTAAAGGAATTGACGAAAGATATGAAAACATTGTATTGTTTTTCCCTTTACTAAAAATAAATCAATCCAAAAACGAAGTCTATAAAAACTACAATCTAACCGAGATTAGTTTAAGTGTTTTGCTTTTCATTTTGGAAAGGATGCTAGCAGAATCCGGCAGTGTGACTAATGGAGAGCTCACGCATTTTCTACAGAAACTGATGAATCAGCGATATGATATTTCGCTTTCGTACGAAGAGGCGGATGCTTTTAGGAAATATATAGTGGACGACAAGTTACGCAACGGTGGGAAAAAGTTTCTGTTTCCCTATATAGGTGAAAATGGCGAAAATAAAGCAATTGCTTTTGATCTAATTCGAAGTGAAGAATGGTCCACTGACAAAAATAAATTTCGTTTGATATTGAGTGAAAAAGGCATCGAAATGCTTTTTAAGACCAAAGAAATGTATTCGGAAATGCAAATAACGGTTACAATGCTTTACTTCAAACAACAGTTGGAGAAAGGATCGTTTAGCGCTGCTCTCAATGCAGCGAAAGAATTACTTTTCCAGATTGAACAGCAGCGTAAAACGATGAAAAGTACAGAGGAACAAATAAAACGAAATGCGCTGAGTTTCTTTAATCAGAAAAGGTTAGAGAGACAATTCAAGCTTTCATTGGAACAGACAATCGAAGAAAGAACACAGCTTCGGGATCTGCAATCAGCAATCGAAAAAGTGAAGCAAAACTATCAGGTAGGAAATCTAAGCCGAAAAGAAGAGGAAGCATATGACACCATCTTAAAAATTGATCGACTAATTAACAAATCGAAGGCACAGCACGAAATACTGTTTGGCGAAAAAGAAGATGTGCTGATGAGCCTTACAAAGTCTTTTCAAATGCTGCTTGAAAATGTATTTTTGAAACAGTTCAACATCGAGCGGGAAATCATAGATTTATGGGTGTCGGAAAAAATCACAGAAACAAAGGCAGAACAATTTTTAAGGCCAGTAATGCCTTACCATAAACCTAAGGTTTATAATCCATTAACCGCTTTTGATCCGCAAACAACAAGGCGATTGGAAGAAAAGAATCAAGAAGAAGCTATCGTACTTGACGTAAAAGCTGCTGAACAATACAAAAAAGAACACCAAAGAAAAGAACGAGAAAAATACCAACGTGAGTTGGATGTCTTAAGGATAATCTTGCAGCCATTATTAACGAGAAAAGAATATTTTATATCGGACGTATTGAAAAATTTAAGAAAAGAAAGCTTGAAGAAATATTCCGCATTAGTTCAAGAAACTTTACAGGATTTCCTAACGCTCAGCATTGAACTGCACCGATCAAAATATAAGCAATTTGAGCGTTTAGCGTTAGAGGATTTAACGTTTGCCACGTCGATCACCAGGATGCTTGTAGACTTGTGTAAAGAAGAGACGGAATTTTTGGATATTGAAGCATTCGAAATGATTGCGACAGAAAAAAGAATTGAATTTGAAGATGGCACTATATTAACGGATTATGTATTACGAAGAAAGGGTGAAGATGATCATGGAACGTTTTGATGAAGAAAGCATTCGAAAAGCATACGCGTTGCATCAGGCTTTAATGGTGAAAGGGAAAATAAGCCAAAAGAGAGAACCGGAGTTATACAACTCATTCTATGAAACTACCGTTCGTTCTCTAATGTACAATATATTTTTGCCTGAGGCAAAAGCGGAGATTCTATCGCAAGGTGATGTACTATATTTTGTCCCGGAAATGGAAAATGATATCTTTGCTTATTCAAATGAAGATTTACGAAAGAGAATGAAATTGGATAACAACAGGCAGCTATATCTGGCACAATTTATCTTCATTAATATAATGGGTGAGTTTTACGGGGAACAGTATCATATAATCAATGAACCTCGTTCGTTTGTGAAACTAGAAAAAATTGTCTCAAAAGTCAGGAATTATATGATGAAGTTCCAAAAAATGAACGAAGACGATTTATACGAGCTATCCAATGAATACGACCTTAACCTGATTGGAATGATTCAAGCCTGGGAAGGTTTAAACGATGAAACTGATGCCATTAAAGACATTCGAAAAGCTCCGCAGCGATTAAGAGGATTTTTCCTGAGTTTATTAAATTTTTGGGTTGATGAGAATTTAATTTTGATCCAAGAAAATGAAGACATTTATTTAACAGAGAAAATGAAAGGGATCGCTGGAAACTATTACAACTATAGCGACAGGATCATCAAAATAAAAGAGTTGTTGCAAGGAGAAAACAAAAAAGGAGATTTCAAATATGCCTAAAGCGAACAAAGTGAGAGTTTCAAACATTAGATTGGATAAAGATTCAAAAATCATAGGTGATAAAACTTGGGATGTGTTTGGTAATAACACTATTTTTTTACTGGAAAATGGCGGAGGAAAAACAAGTGTCATCCAATTACTACACCAGGTAGTCTTGCCAAATCACAGTATACAAAAACGAGAAATGGTGAACGGTGTTCAAAAAGACAGCACAAGGCACATTGCAGTTGAATGGATTTCTGACGATGAACATCATCCGAATTTTGTTACCGGGTTCTGCTTTCACAACTATGGCATCAAGCGAAGCAAAGATGATAACCGAACCTATAATTATTTCAACTATATCTTTGAATATGATAATAAGGATGGCCTACGTTTAGAGGATTTGCCTTTTACACAGACCGGTCACGTTACTAATTTGGAACAACTAAAAAAAGGCTTAAAACAGGTACCCGGTGTACACTTTTTTGAATCAAACAAAGAGTATCGGGAAGCACTGGAACAATATGGACTACTAGAAACAGAATGGAGAAATATCGCGAAGGTAAATGGAGAAGAAGGCGGCGTCACGGAATTCTTTGATAGCACAAACAAAACCGTAACGTTGATTGAGCGACTATTGATTCCTTCTCTGACAGAAAGTTTATATGATACACCAGAGGAGCGAAGGGCAATTTTAGAATCGTTCCGTAAATACCAAAAAGGATTGCTGGAGCTTCCAGAACTTGAAAAAGATCTGCAAGATTTTGAAGTAATTGCGAACCATTCCGATCCGATTATCGATTCCTTCGAAAGATATGAAGGGGCTATGAATGAACTGAAATATGCAAAAGAAAATTTGACCAAACTTTATGTTACCCTTTCGAATAAAGCGAACCAAAATGAAAATCTGTTAACTCAAATAGAAAAAGAACTATCTGAAATGAACGAGCAGAAAGCGCTATTGGAATGGAAAATTGATTCGTATCAGGCCCATCTATTAGAAGAAGAAACAAAAAAATACGCTCAAGAATACGAAGAAACCAAGTATGGGTTCGAGCAATTGAAAAAAGAAGAGCAGCTTATTCAAACAAAAATCAAAGAACAAAAAGCAGCAAATCAATTTAGGCGATATAGGGACCATAGCAGGAAAGCAAATGATATCGAATCAAAATTAAGAGTAGCTGAGATCGATGCCGAGGAACGTAATGGTGAGTTTATGAAAGCGAAAAAAGACGTTTCCGAACAATATCGTTATCTGCTAGATCAACAGCAAACAAAGAAAAGAGAATGTGAAGATGAAGCTGACACCATTAATCAGCAAAGAAAAGAAAACGACATCGAATTGGAAACTGAACAAAAAGAACAATCTAACTTGGAAAAACAAATTGCGAAATTAGAAACGATTGTGGATCAATACAGACGAGACAAACTTTCCATACAAAATAAAATGGGTGAATTTTGGGAGAAGGATGCAATTACAACAGAAGAAAATTTACAAAAGGAGTCGGAAACAGAGAAAAAACAGCACGAAGATACAGAGCATAAATTAACAAAAGTTTCTTCTGAAATAAACAATTTACGCGAAAGGAAAATTCATCTGGAAAATGATATTCCAAACACACGGAAAGATCTTGATAGTGTTGAAAATCAATTTGATTCGTTCGTTAAAAAAGAAACGTTTATAAAAGAAGACTTGGTATCAGCGATTAATCTCCCATTGAGCGATGATATTTTTGAGGGAAAAGATACTATTTTATTCAACTTGGATCGTAAACAAAACGGGCTCAAGAACGAACACACCAAACTTTCGGTTTCGGTGGATCATTTGGTTCAATTGAAAAATGGGATTGAGCAACGCGGTTATCATGTCCACGCAGAAATCGAAGAAATAATAGAGTATCTGACACAAAAAGGAATCGATGTCATCAGTGGAGTGGAATGGATCACGAACTTGGCGTCCGGCAACGATGAAAAGAATGCAATGCTAAAGAAAAGTCCAATGCTTTCGTTCTCTGTCCTGGTTGAAACTTCACAGATAAATGATATTAAAAACGCACTGAGATTATTCAAGCGAGAATTAACGGTACCGATCATTTTCCTTGATCGTTTGCAAATGGATCAGCAGCAAGAAAAGGATAATTTCTACCCTTTGGAAGAGCATTTGTATGTGTTTCATCAATTCAATGTAAGATTGACATCAGAGGATTGGGAAAAATATGTTCGAAGCTTAGAAGAAGTGATTGAGGAAAAACAATCGGAAGAACGAGTGTTAAATGGAAAATTGGAAAAATTGAACCATATCGTATATGAATTAAAAGCATTTTTAAAGGAATTCAACGCATATACCAGAGACAAGTTCTCAAAGCAAATTAAGTCCCTGAAAGGAACAATACGAGCGCAACTCAACGAAAAACAGGAAATTGAAAGCAAAATGGTTGAACTCGGTAAAGAAAAAGAAGAAATAGATTCCGTTTTAAATCAAATAAAGAAAAAAATCGTTAGCATCGAAGAAAAACGGCTTTTCATCCAGGATTTTATGCAGCGTTATTCAGATATTGAAGATAAGTTTAAGGAATTGACAACAACCCAAAGTCTTCTCCAAACTACGCTTAATAAGGTGAAAGAACTAAAACACAAAAACGGCATTTTGGAAGACAAACTGGAATTTGTTCAACGAAAAATAATGGGGACAGAAGATAAGATTGATCATCTTGAGCGGGATTTTAAAGAATACAATTTCGAATCAACGGAAACGCAAATGCCAACGGATGAGGGGACCTATGAGAAAATAAAATCCTATTACAATCAGTTAAGAAATAAAGATTCTTTTGCACAGGCCCAAATTGAAAATCTTCAAAGCAGTTTAAACACATATCAAGAGTTCATGAATGAAGCGGTTAATGAGATCGAAAAAAATGGTTTTTCCATTGAATCGATGCAAAGGCTGCAAATAGGTTACGACGAAAGGCTGCTCGACCAATTGAATCTCGATCACGAATCAATAGATGAAGAAATTCGAGAGACGGATATAAGCCTAGCGGTTCTTCAGGATAAAAAGGAAAGAAATGAAAAAGAAATTGAAAAAGCATTGGATAAAATAGAGGATATCTATCAGAAAAGCCCTTTTAACTACGACCAAACTGCAGAGTCTGAATATGAACTTTACAATAGTGAAAAAGAGTCGCTGGTGGTAAAACAAGAAAATCTGATTGAAAAATATAATGAACTAACAAATTCAGTCAATCTATTCAAAACTGCAGTGGAGGAACTTGAGCGCCGTCAAGATTACTTTGTCCGTATTCAAGATATGGTTCCATTCGAAGACGGGCAGTGGGATAACATAAAACCGATGAATGATGTTCATCGGTACAGAGATGCCATTGAAAAGCAGCAACGAAAAATCGTTGATCGAAAACAAGAAATCCAAAATAATATTTGGAATTTAAAAGATGATGCCCAGAAAACAGAAAACGCTCATCTTATTCATTCTCTGAAACAATTTATTAAAATATTTGAGGGTTCCAATTACGATGAAACGATTAACAATTTTTACAAAATGCTGGAAGGAATCGATGGATATCGCAAGTCCCTGGAATCAAGAAAGAAGCATTCAGAGCATTCCCGAAATGAATTGATTGAACAGATGTATCAGCGTTCGGAAGTTATTCACAAAAATGTTGTAGACATCGCAAAGAGTTCTCAAATCGAAGAAGATGGAAAAATTGTCAACCTGATCAAAATCAATTGGCCGAAGAACGAATACAATCACGCAATGCACCAGTTCCGCTTGTTTGTGGATGGCGTGCTAGAAGAATTAGTCAAACTTAAGAATAGTGGCTCAACAGAAAAAGAGATCGAGAAGAAGTTTGACAGCTTAGCAAGCCTGTTTAATATTGTTAATTGCTATGCAGAAGTAACGAAGTGTAATATAAAGGTTTTGAAGCCTAAGACCGAGTTGTTATCAGCTAATAAGGAGTATGTAACGTGGGATAAAATTGATTCTGAGTGGAGTGGTGGAGAAAAACAGACCGCAAGGATTTCAATGTTTATATCCTTCCTTAATCATCTCAGAAAAACCAGATTTGCAAAAGAAGTTTCTTGGAAGGTCCTAGTCTTTGACAACCCGTTCGATAAGATGCAATCCGATCACGTTGTTAGACCGATGATTGAACTTGCGAAGAAAACAAATACACAACTGTTTTGCTTTACTGGTATTAATGATAAGTCAATCCAACAAGAGTTCGATACAGTAATAAGCAATCAATATGTAGTACAACACGGATCATTATTATTGGAAAGTGAAGTAAAGCACAAGAAAACTGAACCATCTTTAGAAACTTTATTTTACGCGAGGTAAAAACTAAAAAACAGGATCGGCGTTTTGATTCGGCTTATTTTCGGAAACCTCATCAAGAATAATAAGGAGGAGAGGTTCTTCATAGAGTAATGCTATAATAAAAATAAATAACTCTCCTTAGAATCCAAGTGAAAATTGAATTCAGTCCTAGTGGATTTATATTTGAAGGATAAGTTGATTTCAAAGCAAGAATTCCAACTGAAGAGAAAAGATAGGAAAACTAGACTAAAAGAATTATTAAAACAAGATAGAGATGTTCAGGATGAGGTTAAAGAAGCAATCGATCAATTGGAGAGACATGATGAGTATTTGCACCAAGCCTTAAAGGTATTGATCAAAGAAATTCAGATATACCCCGATGGAAAATTGGATATACATTCCTCTTTTGCTAATTAACATGCACAAAACTCCATGAAAATGTGCGCACTGCAAACGCCATGCAAAAGCTCGGAGTCAAGGGGCGTTCTCAAGCTGTCGTCGAACTACTGCGCATGGGAGAACTAAAGCTTTAGCTGCAAAACCGGCCGTCCGAAAGGGGTCGGTTTTGTTGTTATTACTGTGTGAAAATGAAAATCAGCCGGAAGCGTTGGGGGGCTTCTGTGTTCATTAATTTCTTGCTGTTTGACTAAAGCAAAGAAATAGCTGCCAAAAAGAAAAAAACTATAGATTCTAAATGTAAGTGATTTTAACCTTCTCTTGTGGTATATTTAATATATAAACTAAATATAATAAAAAAGACGGTAAGGTGCTACCAACACCCTACCGTTGGTACAACATAGCCCTTCACAAAGAGGGAAGGCTTTAACAAAAATAGTGGCAGTGAAACCACCCTTAAAAGCTCGGCCAAGCTAAGGGTGGTTTCACTTTTTTCCTCTATCCGTAAATGACAGTATAGCAATAATAAGCATACTGAAACTTACCATTAGATAAAGAGCTTCAAAAGTAGTCATGGCTTCACCCCCCTTCTCTCTTTAAAGGAGGTATGCCTTCCACCCTTAACTTGTTCTATGTGTACCTAAATATATTTTAGCATAGTTGCTGCCCGGATTTTTTGAAAAATGTTTATTTTCTTTAGTTTAAACTTTACCAAGTTATGCAGCGCGTTCACGCTCACGCTCGCTTCTTAGCTTGAAACATTCGTAAGATTATTCTATCTTCCACGTCTTTCTCTTTATCCGCAAATCATGATATAAATAAAATCATACTTATAATGTTTGAATCTAAAGCAATTTCATTTATAATATAAAAGAGCTCTTGTAAGCGCATACAAACATGGTAGAAAATCTTTAATACTTGAAAAAATAGGAGGAGAATCATGGGAAGGTTAATCCATTTCGAAATTCATGTGGATGACATGGAGCGGGCAAAGAAGTTTTATGGAGAGGTATTCGGATGGTCATTTCAAGATTGGAGTGACTATGCTGGAATGCCTTATTTCGGAGCAGTGACGGGCGATGAGAGTGAACCTGGCATCAACGGTGCTCTGATGCAGCGACAAAGTGCTCCCTCAGAAACAAACCAAGCTTTAAATGCATATGCTTGTACAATGGGAGTAGAAAATTACGACTTAACAGAAGCAAAAATTATTGAGAATGGTGGCAAGGTTGCGAAGCCCAAACACGCTCTTCCTGAATTGGCGTGGCAAGGATACTATATTGATACCGAAGGAAATATTTTCGGAATTCATCAACCAGATGAGAATGCAAAGTAGAGTTAATGATAGATGAATAAAAATATGAAATACCAAGACACAGCAGGCATTTAAAGTGAACTTTCTTCCCGTATGAAAAGAGTGTTATAATATGAGTGAAAAATAGATGGACTGCATTGTAGGAGTGACACGGATGTTTCAGGATGTAGGGGAAATGGGTTAAATTTATTAGAAACCCCTTCATTTCAAAAAGCCCTTAAAGAAAAGGAATTACCAAAGTTACCTTTTATTTCAGTGTTTAAGGATTATCCTAAACAAGTAGTAGCCGGAGTATTATCAAATGTCAGCAGTGATGTTGCCTTTGGTGTATTTGCCTTTTATACTGCAACATACGGAATAAATTACTTAGGGTTAAATCAATCAATTTTTGTTAACGCAACACTTGCAGGTGCAGTGGTCGCAGTTTTTGCAATCTTTTTATCCGGATATTTTTGCGATATTGTAAGTCCCAAAAAATTACTCGGATTAGGTAATGTACTGCTCATTTTATGGGCTATACCATATTTCTATTTACTGAATACCAAAAGTACGGGATTAATTTTCGCAGCAGTGATTATAGCATTTGTCATTCACTCTATCATGTGGGCACCATTGGCTTCAGTTATCGCTTCCAGTTTTCCGGCACATATTAGGTTTAGTGGGGCAGCAATAACTTATATGCTGAGGGGCTTGCTTGGAGGAGGAGTGGCTCCATTATTGTCTACTTATCTCCTTAATCAGTTTAACAGTGGTTATGCTATCAGCGGGTATATTGTATTATCAGCAGTTATAGCATTATTTTCACTAAAATATGTAAATATAAAATATCAAAAAGAAGATTAAATAAATTTAAATGGCTGCAGAAAGCAATCCAGCTAATCATCAAATAGACGATGAGCATAGGAGAAAAACTTAGGATCGGAGAGCATATTCAAGATTGGCAGCGTTTTCGACCTGGTCCAATTTGAGAAAAATGACTTGAGACTCTATCAACGAAAACTGCCGAACAACTCTGGTAGAAGTGTTTGGAACCCGTTTCCCTTGGCAGGTTGAATCCTTCAACATGAACCAGGATTCCAGCAGTGCAGGAAAATTCCGCGGCAGCTTTGGTGCTGAGAAGGTACTCAAATGTAATGCCAATCTAATCACCATCAGCCAAATACTAGACCGTCATCACATTGTTCCTTGTGGGTTGTTCGAAGGGCAAGGAATATTGTATTAGAAATGGAAAAAAAGCAAGAGCTTTGGGAGGCTCTTGCTTTTTTAATGGCAACACTAAATTCATTAAAAAGGAGAGTGTAAACTGTTTAAAGTGTATCTAATCAACTTTAACGAGCAAAGCCCTTTACAAAATTGCCCCTTGTTTTTAAAAAGAAGATTTCTCAGCTATACCAAAACAGCTTCTTTTTCTTGTGGTTTTTCAAAGCCCAAAATGGACTTTTCTAGTAGCTCCACGATATCGAGGGTGTCGATCTGACTCTCCATGTCCTTGGATTTAATTCCGTCCGTAAGCATGGTTAAGCAATATGGGCAGCCGCTGCTGATCACTGACGGGCTTACTGCCAGCGCCTGTTCGGTTCTGGCCACGTTGATTCTTTGGCCAGTATCTTCTTCTGCCCACATCAGGCCGCCGCCTGCACCGCAGCACATACCGTCTTGTCTGTTTCTTTTCATTTCGACCAGCTTCAGGCCAGGGATGGCTTTCAGGATTTCCCTTGGCGGGTCATAGACTTCGTTGTATCTTCCTAAATAGCATGAATCGTGGAAGGTGACCGTCTGCTCAATAGCAACGCGCGGGGTTAAGCGACCTTCCTGAATCAGCTTGTACAGCAGTTCTGTATGGTGGTATACTTCGGCTTCCAGGCCGAATTCCGCGTATTCGTTTTTGAAAATGTTGTAGGCATGTGGATCGATGGTCACAATTTTGGTGATGCCATTCTTTTCAAATTCCGCAATGTTGGCCGCCGCAAGCTCCTGGAATAAAAATTCATTGCCCAGACGCCTTGGCGTATCTCCGGAGTTCTTCTCTTTATTCCCTAGGATTGCGAAGGAGACTTCCGCTTCATTCAGCAGCTTCGCAAAGGATAGGGCGATCTTTTGGCTGCGATTGTCGAAGCTCCCCATGGACCCGACCCACAGCAGGTATTCAGGGGTCCAGCCTTCCTTTTTAGCCTCTTTGACGGTAGGAATGGACACATCATCGCGCAGTTTTCTCCAGTTCTCTTTCTCTTTGCGGTTGAGTCCCCATGGGTTGCCCTGTCTTTCGATATTCTGGATCGCTCTCTGGGTGTCCGAATCCATTTTTCCTTCGGTCAAGACAAGGTAACGGCGCATATCGATGATTTTGTCTACATGTTCATTCATGACGGGACATTGATCCTCGCAGTTGCGGCAAGTCGTGCATGCCCAGATTTCTTCTTCGGTAATCACGTCACCGATGAGTGAAGGACTGTTTGGCCAGACGATGGATCCGTTCTCTTGGCTTGCGGCCACAGCCAATTGGTTCCCTTCTGTTCCGCTAAAAGCAACGGCCGGGACCCATGGCGTTCTGCCTGTGACTGCTGCGCCGGTATTAGTAAGATGGTCTCTCAGTTTGACGATGAGGTCCATCGGCGACAGCATTTTTCCCGTTCCTGTCGCTGGACACATATTCGTGCAGCGTCCACATTCCACACAGGCATATAGATCTGTAAGCTGCTTTTGTGTGAAGTCCTGTATTTTTCCGGCTCCGAATGTCTCTTGTGTTTCGTCCTCAAAGTCAAGCGACCGGAGTGTTCCTGTTTTGCCCACCCTGTGAAGGAATGTATTCACCGGGGCAAAGATGAGGTGAGCGTGCTTGGATTGCGGAACATACACAAGGAAAGTCAGGAGCACAAGCAGATGGATCCACCACATTGTGTAAAATATAGCTCCGGCCGCAGATGCGGGGATGCCGGCAAAAAGAACCGCGATAGCGGAGGCGACAGGCTCCCTCCAAACGAATTCAGGATTTCTCTCAAGCCAAATCATGTTCATGCCGTTGCCGATCAGGACGGAAACCATCAAAGCGGAAATAAAAATGAGAACAAGTCCGCTTTTCCATCCTCTTTTAAGACGTACAAGCTTTTCGATATAGCGGCGGTAAAAAGCCCAAACAACCGCCACCAGGATCATGAGAGTCACGATTTCCTGAAAAATCTTGAAGCCTCCGTATAGACTGCCCAGTGGCAGATGGGTACCTGGTACAATCCCTTTGATCATGAAATCAAGTGCCCCGAACTGCACCAAGATAAAACCATAGAAAAACATCACATGGATGATTCCGCTTTTCTTGTCTTTTAACAGCTTCTTTTGCCCAAATACATTCACCAGGATCTGGTTCAATCTTTCTTTCAGCTTCTGGTCGAATGTTTCCTTTTTTCCCAGTTTGATGTATTCGAATCTTGTCTTTAATACATAGATGAATAAATAAATTCCGTAGGCTGTGACCAAGGCGGCTGCCAAGAAGTTTAGCCATAGAAGAGCATTCATGACAGATCACGTTCCTTCTGATCGTATTTTGAAGTAAATTCACATTAGTAGCAGCTAGCTAATAGATCATGTAGAAAATATAAAGCCCTTGAGAACGTCACGGCATTCTTAAGGGCTGTGCAGCGGGTGCCGGGTGTGCAGTATGCCGAGGCCCCCGTCAGGGCAGGCAAGCATGGTTGCCGTCAGCCGGCTAAGGCTGGTTCTTTCTTTAATTCCTCAATGAGGACTGGAATCACCTCAAATAGATCACCGACGATTCCATAGTCAGCTATATCAAAAATAGGGGCTTCAGGATCTTTATTGATAGCCACGATCACTTTAGAGTTAGACATTCCGGCCAGATGCTGGATGGCTCCCGAAATTCCGGCAGCGATATACAGGTCGGGTGTGACAACTTTTCCTGTCTGTCCGATTTGCAGGGAGTAATCACAATAGTCCGCATCACAGGCACCTCGGGATGCTCCAACCGCACCGCCGAACACGTCCGCCAATTCCTGGAGAAGCTCGAAGCCTTCAGGGCCTTTGACGCCGCGCCCACCGGAGACGACCACTTTGGCCTCCGAGAGGTCCACGCCTGTTGCAGCTTTTTTGGCGATGTCTTTGATGACCGTACGGATATCCTTGATTTCAGGCGTTACGGTTCTGACCTCACCATCACTGTTCTCGTCTGCTTCAAGCGCCTGGATATTGTTCGGGCGGATCGTCAGTAAGAACTGGTCGGCTTTTGGCTTTCTTTTTTCAAAAGCTTTACCTGAGTATATCGGTCTTGTGCACAGCAGCTCTCCATCCTGCTGTTCCAAAGAGATGATGTCAGAGATCAGCGCAAGCCCGTTTCTGACGGCTATCCGGGGAGCCAGGTCTTTGCCGAGTGCTGTATGTCCCATCACAATGCCGCAGGGATTTTCATCTTCCAATACTTGTATGATAGCTTGCTGATAGGCATCTGTTGTATAGTTATTCAGTTCCGGAGCATTGACTGCGATGGCTCTGTCCGCTCCATGGCGGATCATCTTCTTCGCCAGGCTTGTGACATCATCGCCGAGCACAACTCCGACAATTTCAGAATCCGGGGCCGCAATTTTCGCTGCGGCAACTGCTTCGTATGACACGCTTCTTAAATCTCCGTTTTTTACTTCTCCTAACACGAGAATTTTCTCAGCCATATGATTGAGCCTCACTTTTTACAAAATATTTTCTTTCTCTTTCAAGTTAGAGATCAGTTGTGCGACTACGTCTTCCGGTCCGCCTTCCAGTCTGATGCCGGCGCTTTTCTCAGGGGGAAGGAAGATGTCCGTCATTTCTGTTTTCGCTTCTGCATCGTCTTCGTCGATGGAAAGGTCATCGAGATCCAGTGTTTCAATCGGCTTTTTCTTCGCTTTCATAATTCCCGGAAGGGAAGGGTAGCGCGGTTCGTTCAGCCCCTGTTGCGCTGTTACGAGAAGGGGGAGGGAAGCTTCGATTGTCTCTTCGTCTCCTTCGACATCACGGATAAGGACTGCCTTGCCGTCTTCAACAGTAATATTCGTAATCGTTGTTACTTGAGGGATGCCGAGGTGCTCCGCAATGCTTGGCCCGATCTGTCCCGAGCCGTTGTCGACAGACACATTTCCTCCGATAATCAGATCATAATCCTGATCTTTCAGATAAGAGGCAAGCAGGAAAGCGATGGAGGAGGAGTCAATTTCATCCAAGTCCTCGGTTTCGATCAAAACTGCTTTGTCAGCCCCCATGGCAAGGGCAGTGCGAAGCTGCTTTTTCGCTTCTTCATCGCCTGCGGTGACGACTGTCACTTCTCCGCCATGCATGTCGCGAAGGCTGACCGCTTCTTCCACTGCATATTCATCGTAAGGATTCATAATGAATTCGGCGTTGCTGTCATCAATCGTGTCATTTGTAATCACAATCTTTTCTTCTGTATCAAATGTCCGTTTCAATAATACAAAAATATTCATGATAGACCTCCGCGCAATCGAGATTAAGGTGGCAGGCACCTGAACAATTTTAAGTGATGCGGGTGCGGTGCACCTGCATATGTTTTCGACAGGCACTCTTAATGAATGGCTGTTTCAAGGATCAACTTGTTGTTGGCAAATCTTTCAACAGAGAGGGAAGACAGATCCAAAGTTTCATATTTTCCTAGACGGATCAGTTCAGATAATCCTTTTCCTGCAGCAGGTGCTTGCTGGAACCCATGTCCGCTGAAGCCGGTAATGACGTAATAGCCTTCCATTTCCGGATGTCCGCCGATAATCGCATTCTGGTCTATCGTATTGAAATCATATAATCCAGCCCAGCTGCGTTCCACTTTCAGCTGCCCGAACAGTTCGCTCCGCTCATAGAAGATAGGCCATACCTCTTCTTCGAAAGTGGACTTGTTCGAAGAGAATTCAAAGCTGTGCGGATCTTTATGCGGCATGCCGGTGATCACTTTCTCTCCTTCGCCGCGGAAGTAAAATCCGGTCGGATCGAATACAAGTGGAAGCGATTTAGAGAATTTGTTTGTCAGATCTAGACTGAAGACCTGATAGCGGAACGGCTTGACAGGAATGTCGACGCCGATTGTCTCGCTTAGTGCACCAGACCATGCGCCGCATGCATTGACAACAATCGGAGCATGATATTCCTCTCCGGATTCAAGCCGGACACCTGTTATTCTCCCGTTTTCAGCAAGAAAGGACTGGACAGGCTGGTAGATATAATCCACATCCATTGATCTTGCCTTTTTTGCATAGAACTGAAGGACTGTATACGGATCCATGTATCCTGCGTCTGTATCAAATGTGGCTCCAGCCAGATCTTCCGTATTAAGTTCCGGAACGATATTACGGATTTCATCCACGGACAGGACTTCCATATTGGCCCCGCACCCGTTTTGGAAGTTGGCTTCCTCTATCAATCTAGGCATTGTTTCGCTCGTGCCCAGGTACAGATATCCGTTCTGCTTAAAATCAATTTGCGGTGATTCGCCATGCACTTCCATTTCTTTTGCAAAATTTTTGTAAAAGTCCAAGCTGTAACGGCTCATCTGTATATTGATTTCTGTCGTGAATGAGAGGCGGATGCCGCCCTCGCTTCGCGGAGTAGAAGAGAATTCATATATTTGGTCTTTTTCAAAAACCGCAATGCTTCCGGTGAATCCGTCTTTGCGCAGGTTGTAGGCCAGGCTGGAGGCCATGATGCCTCCGCCAGCAATAATCACATCATATTTATTCATTTAGACCATCCTTTACTAGGTATATTTTGATAAATGCAGCGGTAAAGCGTTAAAAGGAAGACCTGAATTAGTCAAACATTAATGGGCGTGCAATTTTATTAATGGCTGCTCCGTCCACCATAAGCGTCTGGCCGCTGACGTAAGAGGCTTCGTCCGAACACATGAACAGGCAGGCGTTGGCGATATCGTCCACTGTTCCGATTCTTCCCATCGGCTGGAATTTCAGCGTTTCTTCAAACGCAGCGTCGGGCTCCTCAAGGCTGGCAAATGTCTGATGCAGCAGTGGGGTGTCCACTGAGCTTGGACATACAGCGTTTACGCGGATATTCAGCGGACCGCAGTCAAGGGACATCTGTCTTGTAAGGGCTGTCATTCCGCCTTTGGAAGCTGCATAGGCCGCCAGTCTTGTAATCGTTTTCTCTGCATGCCAAGAAGCGATATTGACAATGGCGCCTCCGCCGCGTTTTTCCATTTCGGGGATTGCATATTTCGAGCAGAGGAAAGCTCCTGTCAAATTGACGCCGATTACTTTATTCCATTCTTCAAAAGAGGTGTCTACAGCTGATTTCCGAATATTGACCGCTGCATTATTGACGAGGAGATCCACACCGCCAAAATGTTCGGCTGTCGTGCTGATCAAGTTCTTTACATCCTCTTCACTGCTGACATCTGTCTTGACGAAAAGACAGTCAATTTCTTCGTTGATAAACTGATCTATTGCCTCCTTACCTGCTTCTTCGTTTACATCGGCGATGACAACCTTTGCTCCATTCTTGCCGAACGTCCGGGCGATCCCTTCACCAATTCCCTGACTCCCGCCGGTAATAATTGCTACTTTGTCTTGTAATCTCATTCTGTAACCCTCCAGTTGTTGATGGTTGCTTTCTAAAGTGATGGTTAGTTTTAAAATTTCCTAATTCCGAATTTCGGACTAAGTAGACCTTATTTCGGAATATGTTAAGGCAATTATAGTATAAATTTTCTACATTTTGCAAGCGCTTTTTTTGGAAAAATGGAGCCGAGAAATCGCGAGCGCTTTTTTTGTAAATTGTGCCCATATGAATTTCTATACTAAGTTGCTATAGTAAGAGAATAGTCCGTTATTCTGGGAGATTAGCAGTCGGTTGTCGTGAAGTAATCTGGCGAACACTGTGAGGCTGTTAAAAAATGACGGCTGATGTGAAGGAGGATAAACCATGCTGATCATCAACGCTGAGGACCAGCGGAAGTTGCTGAATATGTCCGAAATGGTAGAAGCTGTAGGCAAGTCGCTGAGAGAATATTCGGCCGCCGGGACCATAACGCCGGTTAGGACTGTCTTACAGTTGGAGAAGAAGGAAGGCAGCGCCATATTTATGCCTGCTGTCGCGGAGGGTTTAAAAAGTCTTGGAATGAAATATGTCGCTGTTTTTCCCGAAAATGCCTCTCAAGGGAAGAAATCCATCAACGGAGCGGTGTTGCTGGCAGATACAGATACGGGAGAGCCACTGGCACTATTAGAGGGATCTTATTTGACGGTTATGCGGACAGGCGCGCTTTCAGGGGCGGCATCCAAATATTTGTCCCGTGCCGATTCAAAGGTTTTGGCTATTCTCGGTACTGGCGAGCAGGCGATCGGACAATTCAAAGCCATCAAGGCGGTACGTGACATCACCCGGCTAAAATTATACAACCGGACGCGGGAAAAAGCCGAAATCCTAGCAGAATATATTCAATCGAGACATGAAGTGGATATATCTATCCATTCTGATTCCAATGAGGCGATTCGGGGAGCGGATATTATCGTAACGGCCACAAGCTTCAGCAAACCGGTATTTTCGGAAGCTCTTGAGCCTGGTGCCCATATCAATGCGATTGGCTCCTATACCCCATCCATGCAGGAGTTGCCTAGCCATGTCATAACAAATGCGGACAAGGTGGTTGTGGAATCGATCGATTCAGCATTGGAAGAAGCAGGCGATCTGCTGATTCCAATTGATGAAGGAAAGTTTCACAGAGACAGCCTCCATGGAGAGCTTGGACATATTATCGGCGGTCAGCTGCGGGGCAGGGAGAACGACAGGGAGACTACAGTTTTCAAATCGGTCGGACTGGCTGTAGCTGATGTGGTTGTTGCTAGATACTTCTATGAGAAAGCACTCAAGGAACAGGTTGGGCAAAAAGTTTCTTTGGATACAATTTCTCCTTTTTCACCGAAAATGGAGGTTTGATACTAAATGCGGGAGCCTTCTAAGCGGGGACTTGGCCTCATGAATTTTAAATAGAAACGAAGGGACCGTCCAGAACTTCAGGTAAAGTGATGTCTGGGCGGTTTTTTGTGTGAGTGAAGTTTGGGGAGAGGACAGTTCAAGAGCATTCACCTCAAGCCCCTATCCTCCGCGAACTGACACTGCAGCAAAAAGCGCCGGGTTTCAAAGCCCGACGCTTTTTCGCTGTTAGATTAGACGTTGATCGCATTTTCGGCAGATATTTCTTCTTCATCTTCATCAGCTGCAGTCTGCTTCTCCGGGAATAATAGACTGAAGACAATACCGAACGCCAAAGCGATAAAGAACGTTGTGAACCGGGAGGAGATGATTTCCTCAAGTGGCGTGGAGATCCAAATAACTGTTGCCAGAAATCCGGAAATAATCGTTGCAATGACGCCGGCTCCGGAATACTTTTTCCAGAAGAAAGTAAGAATGATCGCAGGTGACAATGTGCATCCGACTCCAGCCCAAGCCCAGCTGACAACGAGATAGACGAGCGATTTGGAGAGGAGGGCAATCATCAGACCGATGAATCCGGCTCCAATAATGGTTATTCTTGATACTAATACAAGTTTCTTTTCGGTTAATTTGATGCCAAGGGCATTACGGATAATGTCCTCACTTGCTGAGCTTGTAATAACGAGAAGCTGCGAGTCCGCTGTAGAAATGATGGCGGCCAGTATACCGGCAAGCAAGATGCCTGCTGCCCACTCAGGGAAAAGGTCGAGAATCATGAACGGAAGAATTGTTTCCACATCCGCAAATGCCTGTCCCTGGTAAAGGGTCAATGCAGTCAAACCGATGAGAAAGGCGCCTACATATGCTAAAGTAACCCAGACTACTGCGACAGTTGCCCCTGTTCTGGCCTCTTTTTTGTTGCTCAATGCCATGAATCGGGCACTGAGCTGAGGCTGCCCGCCCAGGAATCCGAAGAACCAGGCAAAGTTATTGAAGAGCATAATACCCAAAGCGAATCCTGTCAATCCGCCAGTCCAGGAGTCCATTGTCGGACCTGCCGCTACAACGGCATCCATGACTGATAGGCCTTCAGAGTTGATTTTGAATAAAGCCATGATGGGAAGGCCGACGAGTGTGATAAGCATCATGATACTTTGAATCATATCCGTCCAGACAACACCGACAAATCCGCCAAGATATGAAAGTGCAATGACGATGGCAAAGCTGATGATAACACCGGTCAGCGGCTTAATTCCAAAGACGGTGAACAAGGTCTTTCCGGCCCCAGCAATCTGAGCGCCGAAGTAAAACATCATAAAACCGCCGATTAATATCGTTGATAGCCAAAGGATGATTTTTCCTTTTGATTTAAATCTTGCTGCAAGATATCCAGGAAGTGTCATGACATTATACTTCTTCGCCTCATCCATAAATCTTCTGGCGAGGAAGAGCCAGGAGAAGGCAACCCCCAGTCCAATTCCGACTGCCACCCAGATGGCGGAAAATCCTGTCATGAAGACAAATCCCGTATATCCCAAGAGCAGCCAGGCTGATTCTCCTGTAGCCCTCTCGGAAAAAGCGAGAGCCCAACCGGGCAGTTTGCCGCCGCCGATCATGAAGTCGGAGTGATCCATCTCTTTCCTGCTGAAATAATAACCAATAGCGACCATGGCGAGACAGTAAAGGATGAATTCTACTAAAATAGTCGTATGCATATAATCTACTCCCTTGTTGTATGATTGGGAAAATCTGAGTATAATAAATCGGCAAAGTCGTCAAATCTGCTGTTGAACTGGTGATTTCCCCAGAAAGTTAAGCGTTTTCAATGATCCGTTGAAATGCCAGGCCGCCGCTTTCGCCCGTCGGTCTGGGGGCTGGTCTGACCGTTTAAGGGTCCAATGACCAGCTTCATTCCTAGTAAACTTGAAATATGAATACTGCGATTGGTTAGTAAAAAATATAAGAATCCGTAAAACGCTTTCATAATCAATTGCTTTAAGACTTGTACATCCGCTTATCGATAAGATTTCACATGGTACGATGCTGCGGGTAAAGCCCTCATATCCGTCTGGCTATTCTCGTCTTACGTAATGAAACTCAGATTTTTTTCTCTATCAGTCCTCCTTGCCCTGTTGTTATGTACATGTAATTATAGCTAAGTCTTTATCCCTTTCAAGCAACAACATGCACAAAATTTAGAATACTATATTGCCAGTATTTTGGTATAATCATTGCTATGCTGGATTCGTGACAGTTGGGAGGTAAAGGAAATGAAGCTTTTTGAGCAGGTTGCACAACCTCTAGTAGAACAGACATCATCTTTGCTGGGCATCTCTCTCAGCATTACAGACGAAAAAGGTATCATAATCGGTTCCGATAACAAAGAGAGGATCGGGACATTGCATCCGGTATCTTCCCGGGTGATTGAAGAGGGAAGAGAGGTAGTCTTCACGAAAGAACAGGTGGAGAACATGGAGAATGTTCTGCCGGGAATTGCGGCTCCCATTTGGTTTGATCATAAAGTCATCGGTGTTTTGGGCATTGTCGGTGAGCCGGAAAGTGTCAGGAAGTATGTGAAATTTATCCGCAGCCATATTGAGATGTTTCTCAGGGAGAGTTTCCGCACAGAGTCAGAGCTTGTCCAAATGAAGACGACAGAATTATTCGTACAGCACCTGATTCATTATCGGGATTGGAAGGATACAAGCAAACTTGAAGAATACTGTCAATTGCTCGGAGTGCATTTCAACAGGCCGAGGGTATGCTTGCTGATTCATTTTCCTGCCCTCAGGGAATTATCCTCGCAGGCAGACCCGCTGGAAACACAGCTGCAAAGCCTGATCAGCCACTTATTTCGGGAAAGCAATGAGGACATTGTCTGTCCTGTTAATCAAGACCAGTGGGCGGTTTTCAAGATCGTTAATTCGAAGAATGAGCCAAAATTAAAAAGGACATGTGACAGTGCTGTTGGCAAACTGACTGCCTTTTTGGACCGGGAAGACGTCCGGGGCGGGGTCACCATCGCTTATGGAAAAAGTTATACGGGGTTGGAAGGGGCGGCCCGCTCCTATCAACAAGCCAAAAAAGCTATAAAGGCCGGCCTGAGGAGTGATCCGGAAGAAAGGGTGTATTCGTTTGACAGCTGGTCCATCCTGCCGGATATTTTTCTGGAAGATATCGACCTTCGTTTTCTTGAGCTGTTTGCCGACGATATACGGAACATTTGGGAGTTCCCCGAATCTGACATGCTGATTAAGACCTTTATCGCTTACTGCGAAAGCAGCATGAATGTCAGCAAGGCTGCGAGAAATCTCTATATCCACCGAAACACGTTGATGTACCGGTTGAACAAGATTAGCGAGCTGAGCAGGATCGACCCCCAATCATTTGAACAGTGTATGGTCCTTTACATCGCTTTGAAGAAAAGGGAGAGAAACCCGTTGTTTATGAAGGGTTCCGGGAAAAATTTTTTGTAAAATTTTATAAATGAATTGAAAATTAAAAAGTTAGTTGCTATACTGAATCCATAAATTGAAATGGTGGTTCACATAATGAAACGAAGAGGCGTTTCGCCCAAAAGATGATGTAAGGGTTATCATATTTTTTACCAAGGGGGATTTACTTTTGAAATTTATCAAGTTGAACACATCGGTACCGGGGCCAAATTCTCAGGCTTTGATGAAGCGGCGGCAGGAGGCTGTTCCGAATGGACTTTCTACGAATATACCAATTGGCACGCTGGAAGCTTCCGGAGCTTTGGTGACTGATGTGGACGGAAATCAATTCATCGATTTGGCCGGAGGAATCGGCACGCTCAATGTGGGGCATTCTCCCGCTCCCGTCGTCGAAGCTCTGAAAACCCAGTTGGATGATTTCATCCATCCTGTTTTCCCGGTGTCCATGTATGACTCATATATTCAATTGGCAGAAAAACTGAACAGCCTGATGCCGGGCAATTCTCCGAAAAAGACGATTTTCCTCAATAGCGGCGCCGAAGCGGTTGAGAACGCCATCAAAATAGCCAGACGCTATACAGGGCGTCCGGGGATCATCTCCTTTGAAAGAGGCTTCCATGGCAGAACATATATGACAATGTCCTTAACAGGCAAAGTAAAGAATTTCAAAGCAGGATTCGGCCCGATGCCGTCGGATGTTTACAAAGTTCCTTATCCGTATGAATTGCGCGATAGCCGGAAAGACGAAGAACTCCTTGACCATTTCAGCAATCTTTTCCAGACCGGCGTTGACCCTGAAGACATTGCGGCCATCATTATGGAGCCGGTCCAGGGAGAAGGCGGCCTTGTCGTTCCTTCCGCAGAGTTTGTCAGCGGTATCAGGAAAATTTGCGACAAATATGGCTTCGTTTTCATTGCGGATGAAATCCAGACCGGTTTTGCGCGGACAGGAAAACTGTTTGCCATGGAGCACTTCAACATCGAGCCGGATTTAACGGTGTTGTCAAAGTCCATAGGAGCGGGTATCCCGCTTGCGGCTGTTACCGGCAAGGCTGATATCATGGACGCACCTAAGCCGAAGGAGCTGGGCACTACGCTGGGGGGAAGTCCGCTGGGGTGCGTTGCGGCGCTTAAAGTGCTTGAAATGATCGAAAAAGAAAACCTGGCAGACAGAGCGGAAGAAATCGGCAGGCAGGTTAAAAGCCGGCTTGAATCCTTGTCGCCATACATCGGTGAAGTAAGAGGGCTCGGAGCCATGATCGGGATTGAAATTGTCAAGGACAAGACGACGATGGAGCCTGATCCTGCGCTGGTCAAGCAGATTGTGAAAAAATGCTACGAAAATGGCGTGTTCATTCTTACTTCAGGGGCTTTCGGAAATGTGATCCGTCTGCTGCCGCCGTTGGTAATTACAGACGAACAACTAACGGAAGCGCTTGATGTCATGGAAAATGTCCTGGCTGAAATGAAACAGAATACAGTTGCTCAACCATAGTGCACATAGAAAAGGAGAGGCTGAACAAAATGGGTGAAAAAATGAGAGTTGCAGACGCGATTGTCAAATGCATAGAGCTGGAGGGCATCAAAAAAGCGTTCTGTGTACCGGGAGAAAGTTATTTGCCGCTGATGGACAGTATATATGATTCCGAACATGTTGATTTGATCTCTACGCGCCATGAGGGAGGGGCGGCTTTCATGGCGGAAGCGTACGGCAAGGCGACAAGAAAACCGGGGATTGCGATGGCCACCAGGGGGGTTGGTGGAGCCAATCTCGCGATAGGAGTACATACGGCTTATCAGGACTCAACCCCAATGGTCGTTTTCCTGGGCCAGGTCCACAGGAAGTTCAGGGGAAGGGAAGGCTTTCAGGAAGTGGAGCTGGATCAATTTTTTGGCCATATTGCCAAGTGGACAGTTGAATTAAGGGATGCAGAAAGAACACCTGAGCTGATTCAGCGGGCATTCCGGATTGCCCAAACCGGACGTCCCGGACCAGTGATTGTCTCCCTGCCGGAAGATGTTCTGGTGGAAAAGACGGAAATGACATTTGGCAGTCCGGTCAGTGTTCCTGCTCCACAGCCGGCCCCGAAAGAAATCAGCCGGGTACAAGAACTGCTTAAGAAGGCAGAACGCCCTGTTATTTTAGCGGGAGGCGGTGTAATCGCCTCCAACGGGGAGCCTCTCTTGCTGCAGTTTGCGGAAAAACATGAGATTCCGGTTGTGGCCTCTTTCCGGCGCCACGATGTATTTCCGAATGGCCATCAACTGTATGCCGGACACGCAGGGCTGGGAATTTTCCCGTCTGTCTTGAACACGCTGCGCCAGGCCGATCTGATTATCGCAATCGGAACAAGGCTTTCTGAGGTGACGACTCAGGACTACAGCGTATTCAACGAGGAACAGAAGCTTGTACACATCGATATCGAATACAATACACTCGGAAAAGTATACAATCCGAATGTCGGAATCGTTTCCGATGCCAAATCGGCTCTGAAGTCCTTGAATGAGATGGAATTGGAACGTCAGTGGAAAGATTGGAGCACTCAAAGAAGAAACGATTATCTGAAGGATCTGGAGGCGGAGTTCCCGGAAGAAGAGCAATGGATCAACATGAGGGACGTCATCAGGACGCTGCAGGACAATCTTCCGGAAGGTGCTATCATTACAAATGATGCAGGCAACTTTGCCGGGTGGCTGCATAGTTATTATTCCTTCAACATGCCGAAAACATATATTGGTCCGACTTCGGGTGCTATGGGCTATGGGCTTCCGGCCGCTATCGGCGCCAAGACTGCCTGCCCCGAAAAAACCGTCGTTTCTTTATCCGGGGATGGTGGTTTCATGATGACTGTCCAGGAGTTGGAAACAGCGGCAAGGTGCGACATTCCTGTGATTGCCCTTATATTTAACAATAGTTTATATGGAACCATCCGCATGCACCAGGAGATGCATTATCCGGAAAGGGTGATTGGCACAGAGCTGGGTCTTGTCGATTTTGCAAAGATGAGTGAATCCTTGGGTGTTCATGCCGTGAGGGTAAATACAAATGAAGAGTTTGCCAAGGCTCTTGAAGAGGCTTTGGCTGCAAAAAAACCGTGTGTCATTGAAGTGATGACAAACCCGGAACAGATTTCAACCAATCATACAGTCAGTTCCATCAGGAAAAAAAGCAAACAGTATGCTTGAATTTCCATTTAGACGAAAAGCTAGGGTGATATTCAATGAAATTTATATGCAAGCCAGCGGGTGACCAAGCTGTATTGGTCGAGTTTGAAAATAAGATTGATCAAGAGACAAATGCAATGGTGCGTCAGCTTGCCGATTTGGCGGAGAAGGAATCGGACAATGGTCTGGGGGAGGTCATTCTCGGTTATCGCTCTTTGCTGATCCACTATAATCCTGTGAAGCTCTCCTATGCTGAGGTGCAGGAAAAGCTGCAGGGATGGGGCAAGGTCGCTTCTGCCGCCGGTTCATCCGACAGCCGAGAGGTTCACATTCCTGTTTTATATGGCGGCGAATGGGGACCGGACCTGGAGGATGTGGCCGAACATAACGAGCTCAGTCCAGAGGAAGTCATCTCTATCCATTCAGGGGGGGAATATCTGGTCTATTTTCTGGGCTTTACTCCAGGCTATCCGTTTATGGGAGGCATGTCGGAAAAAATCAGTACTCCGCGGCTTCCTTCCCCAAGGGTTTCCATTCCCGCAGGAAGTGTAGGGATCGCCAACAACCAGACTGGAATCTATCCTGTTCAGAGTCCCGGCGGCTGGCGATTGATCGGACGTACGCCTCTGCGCCTGTATGACCCGGAAAAAGAGGATCCATTCCTCCTGGAGTCGGGGGACAAGGTGTTTTTCGAGGCGATTACTGAAGAAGAGTTTGAAGTGATAGAGAAAAACAATGAAACCTGGAACATCCACTCTTCCCAAGGCATAAAGGGATGATGCAACAAGGGAAAGGAGGAGATTATCATATTTGAAGTGTTGAAACCGGGATTGTTGGCGACAATCCAAGACTTGGGAAGGCACGGTTATCAAAAATACGGATTGGCGGTATCGGGACCCGCTGACGGGTATTCCCACCGGATGGCCAATATAATAGTAGGAAACGATGAAAACGCAGCGCTGTTGGAAGTGACGCTCATGGGGCTGAAACTTCTCGTGAGGGAACCGGGCATCATCGCTATCACCGGCGGAGACCTCAGTCCGGATATTAATGGAAAAGAGGCGCCGATGTGGAAGTCAATCAAAGTCGAAGAGGGAGACGTGATCCAATTCAAGGGCGCACGCTCGGGATGCAGGTCATATCTGGCTGTGGCCGGCGGCTTCGATGTTCCACAAGTACTGGGAAGCAGAGCGACCGATCTCGTCGGAAAAATCGGCGGAATTGAAGGAAGAGCTCTGAAAAAAGGGGATATTCTCAGGGTCTTTCCGAGATCAAGTGACCGCTTGAAGGGGAGACGTTTACCGAATGACCTCATACCTAAGTATACAAGTGACGTTCAGATCCGAGTGATTCTTGGTCCACAGGATGAATCTTTTACAGAAGAGGGAATTCGAACGTTCCTTTCTTCTACATATAAGGTCTCACAACAAACGGACAGGATGGGATGCAGGCTGGAAGGCCCTGTCATTGAACATGTGGATTCGGCTGATATCATTTCGGAAGGTATTTTTTACGGGGCCATCCAGGTCCCCAAAAATGGACATCCTATTATTTTTCTTGTTGGAAGACAGAGTATCGGCGGGTACACCAAAATCGGGGGAGTAATCGCCGTTGATCTTCCGAAGCTTGGACAGGTAAAGCCGGGGGATACAGTCAGTTTCTCTAAGATTCCAATAGAGGAAGCACAGGAAGAGTTAAGAAAGCAGGAACATAACTTTCGGATTTTACAAGCGACTTGTTAATAGGAAGGGGAATTGCCATAATGAAGAAAACGATTGATTTGAATTGTGATATGGGTGAGAGCTTTGGCCAGTACAAGCTGGGAAATGACGATGAAGTTATTCAATATATCTCTTCGGCCAATGTGGCCTGCGGCTTTCATGCGGGAGACCCCAATATTATGGATCATACCGTAAAAATTGCCAAAGAGCATGGCGTGGGAGTCGGAGCCCATCCCAGCTTCCCGGATCTGGCTGGATTCGGGAGAAGGAACATGGACATTCCAAGAGATGAACTGTTGAACCTGATTATTTATCAAATTGGCGCTCTAGATATCTTTTGCCAAAAACACGGGGTAAATATGACACATGTGAAGCCACATGGAAACTTGAACAACATGGCTGATTCCGACGAACAGCTGGCGATCAATATCGTTGATGCTATCCTATCTGTCAGACCCGATCTTCCGGTGTTTGTAAAGCCGCATTCCCAGCTTCACAAGGTGGCCGAGCGGAAGGGGCTTTCCTTTAAGCTGGAAATATTCGCGGATCGCGCTTACCATAAGGACTTCTCATTAGTTTCCAGAAGAGAAGAAGGCGCCGTGATTTCGGACCCTGAGTTCGTAGCAGAACGGATCATCCGGATGGTAACAGAAGGAAAGGTAAAAGCAATCACAGGGGAAGAGATAGAAGTGAATGGGGAAACGATCTGTGTCCACGGGGATACGCCGACAGCATTGGAAATGATTAAAGTTATAAAAAGAAGGTTGGAAGAGGCCGAGATTGAAGTGAAATCGCCGTTTGCTTAAACAATAAAGATTAAGGCGGTCATCATCGGAAGTTCATGGAGAGATTTGGCATAATTTCTACTGAAATTGAGCCGATGATTCCGACATTAATCGTTACATGTATGGTCATTATTGCTATTAGCAAGCTGTCAAAGCCGTCGAAAAAAATGATAGCTGTTTTTGAAAAATGGTAAGCTAGAAATGAGTTTAAGGCTTTGTATGGTTCCTTTAAAAATATGTGAACAAAGAGGAATGTAAATGAATCAAAGTGTTATTAAAGCGCTGGGACTCTTAAATTTTTTCACTGAAACTGAAGTTGACCTAACCCTGAGCGAGTTAGCGCAGCGTTCAAAATTGCCCAAAGCGACCGTATTTCGGTTACTGTCGTCCCTGGAGCATATGGGCTTTGTTGTAAAGTCCAAACATTCGGACCAGGACGTCCGCTACCGGCTCGGATTGAAGCTGCTGGAACTGGGCGGCCTTGTCGCGGATCAATTGGAATTGCGCCGGGTGGCCCAACCTTTGATGAAACATCTTCAGTCGGATATTAACGAGACCATCCACCTTGTTATCCGAGAAGGAGATGAGGCGGTATACATTGAGAAAGTGGAGAGCAATCATGCATTGCGGCTGTATACGAGAGTAGGGAGAAGATCGCCGCTCTCGCTGGGTTCAGGACCCCAACTCCTTCTCGCCTTCTTACCCCAGTCGGAGCAGCAAAGGATTATTTCGGGAATGACTTATCAGAAATTTACCCAGAACACGATTACGAACAGCAGCGATTTGCTTAAAAAAATCCAAAGAACGAAGGAACAGGGCTTCGCCTTAAGTTATGGCGAACAGGATGAGGGAACAATCGGATTCTCTTATCCTGTTTTCGACCGGGCCGCAAACGTGATTGCCGCCCTTAGCGTGAGTGGGCCTGATTCCCGCTTATCTGGTGAACACATGGAGTATGCCCAGCGCAGAGCAGAGGAAACTGCCAATGAAATCTCCAAGAAGCTGGGATATATAAAGGAAACATCCTCGGTATGAGAGTATGTGGGGATCCACGAGGCCGGTATATGAAGTCGTAATGAAGGAAAGGGAGTATTTTCCATGTTAAAAGTACAGGAAATCCGCGAAATTATCAAATTGATTGATGAGTCGGATATTGATGAATTTGTCTATAAACAAGACGATTTAAAAATTGAATTGAAAAAGAAAGGGAATAATCCTGTTCAGGAAACCGTCCGATATGTGACAGAACCTGTGCCTGCCTCTCGGCCAGCTGCCCAACAGCAAACCAGATTCGAACAGCCGGCAGTGGAACAGGGACATGTCTCAACTGAATCCACTCCAATCTCTGGGGCCGAAGAGAAAAGCAACTTACATGAAATTGTTTCTCCGATGGTCGGCACTTTTTACCAGGCTTCTTCCCCTGATAGCGACCCGTATGTGCAAGTTGGTTCTGACGTCACTTCTGACTCTATCGTATGCATCGTAGAAGCAATGAAGCTTTTCAATGAGATCGAAGCTGAAGTGGAAGGGAAAATAGCGGAAATCCTTGTGAAGGATGGAGAACTGGTAGAGTACGGCCAGCCGCTATTTTTAGTTGAGCCCAAGTAAGGAGCGAAATACATGATCAAAAAACTTTTAATCGCAAACAGGGGAGAAATTGCTGTTCGCATTATTCGGGCATGCATGGAACTTGACATTGAAACAGTCGCTGTCCATTCCGAGGCTGACAAGGAAGCGCTGCATGTTCAGTTGGCGGATGAAGCTTATTGCATTGGGCCGGTCGTCTCCAAAGATAGCTATTTGAACTCAGCCAATGTGCTCAGTGTAGCCAAACTGACGGAATGCGATGCCATCCACCCGGGCTATGGGTTCCTGGCAGAGAATGCAGATTTTGCCGAACTGTGCCGTGAATGCAATATCACGTTTATAGGGCCCAGCCCGGAAGCCATTACGAAAATGGGGACAAAAGATGTGGCGCGTTCCACGATGAAAGCTGCCGGTGTGCCGATTGTACCCGGATCGGACGGAATTGTTGAAACAATGGATGAAGCAAAGAAAATAGCCGGGGAAATCGGATATCCCGTGATCATCAAAGCCACAGCAGGCGGCGGGGGCCGCGGAATCCGTGTGGCCAAAACGGAAGAAGAGCTGATTAAAGGAATTGAAATCACCCAGCAGGAGGCTGCTGTCGCATTCGGAAACCCAGGGGTGTATATTGAAAAATATATCGATGATTTCCGACATGTTGAAATCCAGGTGCTGGCTGATACCCATGGAAACACTATCCATTTGGGAGAAAGGGACTGTTCCATCCAGAGGAGGCTCCAAAAGCTGCTGGAAGAAACTCCGTCGCCCGCGCTGACACCAGAAATGCGGGAAAAAATGGGGCAGGCAGCTGTAAAGGCGGCAGAAGCAGTTGATTATACCGGTGCAGGCACAGTCGAATTCATTTTTGACCACCGGAACCAGGAATTTTATTTCATGGAAATGAACACCCGCATTCAGGTGGAGCATCCTGTTACCGAAATGGTCACTGGGATTGATCTGATTAAAGAGCAGATCTATGTGGCTTCGGGCGAGGAGTTGTCCGTGAACCAGGAAGAAGTTCAGTTCAATGGCTGGTCCATAGAATGCCGAATCAATGCAGAAAATCCGGAGAAAGGCTTCATGCCTTCAGCAGGGAAAATCGAGATGTATCTGCCGCCGGGAGGCATGGGAGTACGTGTGGATTCAGGAGTATACCCTGGTTATACGATCCCGCCTTACTATGACTCCATGATTGCCAAACTGATTACCTACGGCTCTACGCGGGACGAAGCCATAGCAAGAATGAGACGTGCGCTCGAGGAGTTCATCATCGAAGGGGTTTACACGACGATTCCTTTCCACTTGAAATTGCTTGAGAATGAAACGTTTGTGAGTGGGGATTTCAACACGAAGTTTCTTGAACTACATCCTGTGATGAATAAAGGTTGATACATTAAAAAAGACGTTTCCGGTCTAATAGATTGGAAACGTCTTTTTATTGGTTGGATGCTTTAAAAGGTGCCATGATATCCGAACTTCGAAGAAATGGCAAAAGCCGCGGCTTGAACCGCCTTAATAAGTTTCGGTATTTCGTTCTCCGTAAAGTCCGCAGTGATTCCCGCAATGGTGATGGCTGCGAATGCCTCGTTTTTATGATTAAAGATCGGCGCGGACAATCCAGTTGTATGATCATTGACTTCTGAATGGCTGAGGACATATTTGTCTTTAATATTCTTTTTTAAAACTTCACTTAACTGATCCTTATCCGTAATTGTATTGGACGCCAGTTTTTGAAGGGTGATGGTGTCTAAGTATGTTTTTTGCTTTTTTTCTGGTTGGAAAGCTAAAATAATCCTTGCTGGGGAACCTGCGTAAAGGGGCGTCTGTCTGCCGATACTTGAACCTATCTTAATCGGGTGCTCGGTCTCCAAAGACGCAATTGTAATCACTTTATCCCCTTGTAGAAGGGATAACATGATAGTTTTTCCAGTTTTTCGATAAAGCTCTTCCATTATTGGCATAGCAATCTGATTGATATCTAACCTTTCCGAAACCAGGTGTCCCAGCTGGAGAAGCTTCAATCCAAGGGAATAATCTCCATTGCTGTCTCTTTCCAAAAAACCAATTGCCTCAAATGATTGAAGCACTCTTAATATTGAAGTTTTTGGTCTGCCAGAAAGCTGAATAATTTCTTGCAGGCTTAATTTTTGGCGATCAATGAAAAGATCAAGAATATCCATTGCTCGGACAATCGTTACATTCATTGATTTGTCTCCTTCAAAAATACATATAAAATCAGTCAAAGAATAATTATCCTAATTTTTATTGCTTATTTTGTAATTTTAATTCAAGTTTAGCATATTCTTGATAATCTTTTAATATCGGAATGGTGACGTAGAGTGGGAAAAGATTAAAAAGTTTGCACACAGAATAATTTGGTGCTAGAAAATGGTGTGTTAAAGATAGGTAGGTACTTAGTCGAGCTTGACTATAATTAAGGTTCCGCAAAATAATAGGTTTTGAAAAAAGACGCCCCTCGGGCGCTTTTTTTACGTGTGCGTTCATGCTGGGCGCACATGAATCAGCCAGAAGCGTTAGGAAACTTCTGGCTGATTAATTTTATGCAAGTGACTTCTTGTTTTGCTTTTTCCTATCTGACAAAATAGGATGTTTCCAGTTGATAAATATACCATATAGGGGTATAATGTAGATATAAAATAAAAGGAAGTGATTCATTTGGATAAATTCTTACATGATCGCCCAAGTAAACCAAGAACACAGGATGAAAAGCAAAAAGTTATTAATCGTTTAAAACGTATAGAAGGCCAAGTTCGTGGAATACAGAAAATGGTAGAAGAAGATCGTTATTGTGTGGATATTTTAGTACAAATTAGTGCAATTCAGTCCGCTTTAAAAAATGTAGGTTTCGCTGTGACTGAACGACATATTAACCACTGTGTCAGTGATGCGATTAGACAAGGTGAAGGTAAAGAAACTATTGAGGAATTAATGAGTGTCTTAAAGCAGTTTTCCAAGTAAGGAGGCAGTGTTTAGAAAGCCATTAGACTCGGTCATGCAACCATTCGAAGTTTACGCCAAACAGCCCTTCGCCTAAAATACAGCAGGAATCCTGGTTGCAACAGTCGGACTGCTTGCACCATGGGTTACTAGCATTAAGTCCGGCAGTTGTCAGTTGTTCGCCCAAGACAATTGGCAAAAAGCATTTCTGATGTTTCCTGGTCCCTCTTTGTCGAAAAATTGGAATACAAAGCTGAATGGCATGGGAAAAAGGTAGTCAAAATCGACAGTCGGTATCCATAATGAACTGTCGCATGTTATCCAATTTGTCGGGCAAAGACCTAAGGAGTAAGGAAAAAACTGACTGGATTAGGCCTGCAAAAGAAGGTCTTATGAATAGGGGAATTTGCTTTTAGGCTACTGGAGAATATCCAGCAGCCCAATACTGTTGGGAATTCCCACTTACCACAATGATTTAACATGAAATAATACAATCCTTTTCTAATTAATGAAGTATTTTATATTTTTCTTTCCCCACTCGTACATCATTAAAACGATCGGCATTAGGCTTTCTCCCAGATTGGTTAATGAATACTCCACCCTTGGAGGAACTTCCGGAAATACTTTCCGATGAACAATCCCATCCTCTTCCAACTCCCTAATTTGAGTGGTTAATACCTTATGGGTAATTTTGGGCAGCAATCGTTTAATTTCACTGAAACGTAATACCCCTTCCGTTCCTAAATGGTAAATAATGACGACTTTCCACTTGCCACTGATTAGGGACAAGGTCAATTCCTTTTCACAATTAAATTCACCATTTTCAATTTTTCTTTTTATTTCTGATCTTAAATCATCCATTAACGTTTTCCCCATTCCTTTTGCTTCAAAAGTATCCTTTTAGTAACCTTCTCACAAAAAAGTGCGTTCTTCCAGTAAAAAGGTTTATATTTTAGAATAGATAAAAGATGGTGAATAATTTAATTTGGCAGTCATAATGTGTTGATCACCATTCAATTAAGTCTCAAGCTTGAGACAAATAGAATAGGAGATGAAATGGAATGGCAGGAAACAGAGCGGTTGTATACAGAGGTCCCGGGCGTGTAACGGTCGAAGATATTAGCTACCCCGAATTAATCCTTAGAGACGGTCCAGGGGTAAATCCATTAAATGTTGGCCGTAAATGTGATCATGGCGTAATTGTAAAAGTCATCACAACGAATATTTGCGGAAGTGATCAACATATGGTGCGTGGCCGGACAACAGCTCCGGAAGGGCTTGTCCTGGGTCATGAAATTACGGGCGAAGTCATTGAAGTTGGTCGTGATGTTGAGTTTATAAAAAAAGGCGACCTTGTATCTGTCCCATTTAATATTGCTTGCGGACGCTGTCGCAATTGTAAAGAGCAAAATACACATATTTGCGAGAATGTAAACCCGGACCGCCCCGGATCGGCTTATGGTTATGTAGATATGGGCGGATGGGTCGGCGGCCAATCCGAATATGTAATGGTACCTTACGCAGATTTCCAATTGCTGAAATTTCCGGATAAAGATCAAGCCATGGAAAAAATTCTAGATTTAACGATGCTTTCTGATATTTTCCCAACGGGTTATCATGGTGCGATAAGTGCCGGTGTGAAACCAGGATCTACTGTATATGTTGCTGGAGCGGGTCCTGTCGGTTTAGCTGCTGCCCACTCTGCCCAGCTTCTAGGCGCTTCAGTTGTGATTGTTGGGGATTTGAATAGTGAACGGCTTGCACAGGCAAAAAGCTTTGGCTGTGAAACAGTAAACCTGAGGGAACATCCGGATCTTGGGGAACAGATAGAACAGATTCTAGGTGTGCCAGAGGTTGATTGTGCTATTGATTGTGTTGGCTTTGAAGCCCACGGACATGGCAAAGCAGCCGGAGAGGCACCAGCTGCTGTACTGAATTCTATTATGGATGTGACCCGTGCCGGGGGGCGACTTGGTATACCTGGACTATATGTAACCGGTGATCCAGGTGCCGTCGATGATGATGCAAAAATTGGAACCTTAAAGGTGCGTTTAGGGCTTGGTTGGGCCAAAGCACATACTTTTGTAACGGGCCAAACACCTGTTATGAAATATAATCGCGACTTAATGATGGCCATCTTAAGCGGCAAAGCGCAAATTGCAAAAGCGGTAAATGCAACTTTGATCTCTTTAGACCAAGCACCGGAAGCATATGCTGAATTTGACCAAGGAGCTTCCAAGAAATTTGTCATTGATCCCCATGGAGTTATCAATAAGTAAGATATATCCCTACATGTTCATTAAAATTTGAGGAGGTTCATTCTTATGAACAAAATTACTTTAGATTTGGCGAAGGAAATTATTGAAGGCGCCGAAGAAGAAGCAAAAAAAATCGGGGTATCAATGGTTATTTCCGTTGTGGATGATGGCGGAAATCTAATTGCCATTCACCGGATGGATGATGCTTGGCTGGCAAGTATTGACATTGCTCAAAATAAAGCATGGACATCTGTTGCTTTAAAAATGCCCACAGCCAACTTAGCTGATGCGACTGTACCTGCAGCTGAGCTTTATGGGTTGAATACGACCAACAATGGGCGCCTTGTCGTCTTTGGCGGCGGAATCCCTCTTGTCATTGATGATAAGGTAGTAGGAGCCATTGGAGTCAGTGGAAGTGCGGTGCCTAATGATATTCAAGTTGCGGAAGCCGGCGTGAAAGTGTTTAACAATAAACTTACGTAATATCAGACTTCAAGTGTTCATTTTGTTTATATTGTAAGGGCTGTCACAGAAAGTCAGCTAAAAAAGACCTCTGTCAGCCCTCTATTACTTTTAGTTTGTTATACGCTTAACAGATAGATTCCAATGTCCCTGACCAGAAGGCCGACCCGAAAAACCAGGCCGATATCGGTGCGACGATGCCGGGAACGGTGCTGAAAGTGCTTGTTGAAAAAGGCGAGAAGGTCCAAAAAGGGGATCACCTTGTCCTTACGGAAGCGATGAAGATGGAAACTACAATTCAAGGAACTGTTGCAGGAATTGTAAAAGAAATATATGTTGATAACGGTGATATGATTCAACCGGGAGATCTGCTTATTGAATTGCAGAAATAATGCTGTAAAAAATCCTGAAGCTTATAAATGCCTTCAGGATTTTTTATATTTCGGCTTACGAACAACTGGCAGAAGGCCCGGTATTTCAATGCCGGGATGAATCTCAGCGGCATAGATTCAAATAAAGTTGAAAAAGCGCTTGCTTTTATCTTTTGAATATTATAACATTAATATAGAATGTATGTTCGGAGGCCGGGTAAATATGGCGAAAAAAGGTCCCCGCTATGTCGTAG
>NZ_VEKZ01000003.1:27583-129192 GCF_007681465.1 Siminovitchia fortis | reverse complement strand
ATCAATATCGAAAAAAAGTGGAATCAGCACAACTAACTGGTTGTGTTAGTTGTGCCGTGTAAGTTTTAAAAACTACAGGGTTGAGCATATGCTTTTAATTAAGGTCGCAGAAATCAACCGGGCGGGAGCCATTGTCGATACCGCCGTGAGAAATGGGGCCAACGTTGTTTCAGGTGTCACCTTTGAAACATCCCGTTATGAGGAATTTTACAGGCAGGCACTATCCCTTGCGGTTCTGGATGCCCGCCGGAAAGCCGAAACCATTGCTGAAACGCTGAATGTGCTGCTGTCAAAAGTGCCTCTGTCGATTGTCGAAATCACCGATGGTAAAATGATTCCTTATCAGACAAAGACATTTGCGGTCAGCGAAGCGTCGACATCCTTTCATCCCGGGACGCTTGCGATTATAAGCCGCGTTCATGCAGAATTCACCTATGCTTCTATGTAAACGCTTTCCCTAAATATTTCGAAAACTCCTGTATTATTTTCAGCATGTTCATGCTATAATATAGAAATGTTTATACGAAAGCGGAGGTAGGATGACGCCATGAATACAACCGAGGAAAAGACAAAAACCTTGAATTTGGAAGATGTTCTCATTGCGTATCAATTTTTAAAAGACGTAGTGGCACATACACCTTTGCAGAAAAATGACCGGTTATCTGAGCAATATGATTGCCAGGTGTATGTAAAAAGAGAGGATTTGCAGCACGTCCGCTCCTTTAAGCTGCGTGGTGCTTATTATAAGATAAAAACAATTGAACATGAAGCCAGGGAAAAAGGCGTTGTATGCGCCAGTGCCGGAAACCATGCTCAAGGTGTTGCCTACGCATGTGCCCACCTTGGAATTCAAGGGACGATCTTCATGCCGCAAACAACACCTAAACAAAAAATCAACCAAGTGAAAATGTTTGGCCGCGACTATATAGAAGTCGTTATGACCGGCGATACTTTCGATGAAAGTTCCGCCCAGGCAAATGCATACGCAGAAGAGGAAGGCCGCATCTTCATCCATCCATTTGACGACCTTGACATCATTGCCGGACAAGGAACAGTAGCGGTCGAAATGATGAATGATATTCACGAGCCAGTCGATTTTGTCTTCGGCAGCATCGGCGGCGGCGGATTGATGGCCGGCTTAAGCACTTATATAAAAAATGTGTCCCCTCACACAAAAATGATCGGCGTTGAACCAAGCGGAGCGTTGAGCATGAAAGCGGCTTTGGAAAACAACTCCGTGACCACGCTCCCTTACATCGATAAATTTGTAGACGGAGCTGCTGTCCAATGCGTCGGCCATAAGACATTTGAACTGTGCAAGAAATATATCGATGATATTGTGTCTGTTCCGGAAGGAAAAGTATGTACAACCATCCTGGACCTCTATAACCAGCATGCCATCATCGCGGAACCTGCGGGCGCCCTTCCGATTGCGGCATTGGACTTTTATAAAGACCAAATCAAAGGAAAAACGGTTGTGTGCGTCATCAGCGGCGGCAACAACGATATAAGCAGAATGCAGGAAATCAAAGAAAAATCATTGATCTACGAGGGACTGCTCTATTATTTCATCGTGAATTTCCCGCAGCGTGCAGGTGCACTCAGGGAATTCCTGGATGAAGTGCTTGGCCCTGACGACGATATTATCACATTCGAATATACGAAGAAAAACAACAAAGAAAGAGGCCCGGGCCTTGTCGGCATCGAATTGAAACGCCGTGAGGACTACGCAGGCCTGATCGAGCGGATGAAACAAAGAAACATCTCCTATACGGAAGTGAACAAAGACAGTACGCTGTTTCATTTGTTGATTTGATGAGGACGCCCCCGGGGGCGTTTTTTTCCTGCTAAAAAAAGCTAAAATTTGAACCGTATCTTCTAATAGAATGTGATGGGGTCCAGCTACAGGCGTCATCGGCGCAAGGATTAAGCCAATCGCCTTTGAAGGCAAACTACGCCTTCTTCAGCACACGTCTAGCTTTGCGCCGATAGGCGGGCGCCTTGCGCTTTTCTTTAAAGCAAATTTAATTAGATTGGCTTATCTCCGTCGGCCCGGACATCTATAACCAAAAAATGCTCATGACCCGCCACTCTGACTCCCCCCTTTATTTCCGCCATATATTTCAACTTCTATAATTTTGGGCCATTGGAATACACCTTTCGATGCTGCTTCTATTGTATCAACATTATAAGTTTAAAGGATTACAAACTTTTCTGTTGAATATACCTTATAGAATATAAAAATGGTTGATTGTCGACAATCTTTCCACCGTTTTTCATAGTCTTCATATTCAATAAAACCATTTTTCAGATGATATTCACCTGTCGAATTGGGGGGATTAGTATGAGCATATTGATTATCCAACCAGAAGACCTTGCTCCTGCAGGAGAAATAACTACTGCCCTTAAAATGGCTGGGGAGCACTATACAGTTTTTCGAATGGAAGAAAACACAATACTGCCAAAGGAAATAAATAAGTATGAAGCATTAATCATACTGGGCGGAAGCATGGGGGCTTACGATGATTCTGACTTTCCTTTCTTAACAGAAATTAAATCGGCCATCTTGAATTTTTATCGGTCTAACAAGCCCATTTTAGGCATTTGTTTAGGGGCCCAACTAATTTGCAGCGCCTATAAAAAAGCCGTTCGCAAAATGGAAAAACCTGAATTTGGTATGATGAAGTTAAGAAAAACAGAGGAAGGAAAAAGTGATCCACTATTTCGTAACTTGCCAGACATATTTTCTTTTATGGAATGGCATGAGGACTATTTTGAATTGCCCGAAAAGGCAGTTCGCCTTGCTACAGGTAGCAAGTGTAAAAATCAAGCATTTAGAATTGGAGATTATATTTATGGTTTCCAATTCCATCCTGAGGTTAATAAGACCATCTTGGAAAGTTGGGTAAAAGAAAAGAAAAATTGGATTCTGCAGCAAGACTCAAATTTTATAGAAAAGATGGATGGTTTGGTAAAGGGAGAACTTTCCTCTTCCAAAAGGTACTGCCATCAAATAATATATGAATGGTTAAAGTTAGTGCAGGAACGAAGGGCATACGGCAGTAGCAAACCCCTTTAGACCTGATTCAGTGGTTCAATTTTGGACAATCTTTATATGAGTAAACAGACAAGGACGGCAACACCGCCCTCAAATTTTTTGCAGGAGAATTAATGCGTATTTCTCATTTATTTAAAAGATTTCGCGAATTCAATTAAAATTTCTTTATATGTTTCAACAGATTTCAAATCCACATATTCATTATCACCATGCCAGAAGTTTCCTGCCGGGCCAAATTCAATGGCAGGTATGCCGAACTTGGAAAAATACCTGGTATCGGCGAATCCATGCTGCCCAAAAATTTCGACCTTGTCTTTATCTGTGTTAGCTCTTATTTGTGATACCAAGCTCTGTATATGTATATTATCAGCTGAATTCATGACCGGGTCTCCATATAAGACAACTTCAACCTCACATTTATCAATACTCCGGATTTGATCGATAATCATCTGTCTGTTTTGAAAAGGGAGAAATCTAATATCAAGCGACATAACACACGCGTCGGGCACCTTGTTATACACTTCCCCTCCCGTAATTTTCGCCAAATTGATCGACGGATATCTAAAAAATTCCGAGGATTCTTTTGCAAAAGGAAGGCTAAGAATATTTTTGTACAATTCGTAGGAACGTAAAATAGCATTCTCTCCCTCCCACGGCCGGCTGCCATGAGCCGATTTTCCCCTGACAAGTATGTCCAACTGGAGAACCCCTTTTGCCTGAAGACCAATTCCCAGATTAGTAGGTTCAGCACATATTACAAACTCCCCAACATAGCCGGATTCCGTTAAATATTTCGTACAATTATACCCGCCTATTTCCTCATCTGTGACAAGCTGTAATTGTATTTTGCTGTTTAATTTCTCATCCTTTAAATCAGCCATCGCAAACATCATAGCCGCCACACCGGCCTTCATATCTGCCGATCCTCTGCCATATAATTTCCCCTCTGCCTCATATGGTTGGAATTGAATTTCCTTTCCGCTTACGACATCTACGTGTCCATTTAAAATTAAGGTCTTTTCTCCGCTGCCCACTTCACATATCAATATATCAAACCCGTTATTTTTAAGTTTATTTACAGTAAGCCCCCGTGCGAGAAGCCAGTTTTCACAATATGCAATTGCCTCATTGGCTCCTTGTTTTGTGGAACTGTCGATTCGAATCAAATCCTTTATTAGACTTATCAAATTGCCCATGTATGTATGCCCCTCTCTTATTTTATCGCTAGTGAAATATTCTAAATTATACATTAATAATTGACAAGCTTTTTTTATTCTAGTAGAATTATTACAAAAGTTCATAAAACAAGCAAAGGCGCTTATAGACACTTTCCAAAAATGTTGAAAGGAGTTCTTAGGGCGCCTTTTATTATTATCGCTTCTCCTCTTTATTGGAAGCATTGCTAACTTTCTATGAGGTGGTTCATAGTGAAAAACGGAATATTACTAGTTGAAGATGAAACGATTATACGCTTGGATGTAAAGCAAATGTTGGAGTCTGCAGGGTATGAAGTATATGACACCTCGAATGGGGAATCTGCTATCGAATTGGCATATAAAGTTAAACCGGACCTTATCGTAATGGATATTATGATGCCAAAACTCAATGGCCTCAAAGCAAGCCGGATTATCGGAAAGGCTACCGGCACGCCGGTTATTTTTCTAACAGCGTATAGCCAGCCTGATTTGATTGAGGATGCAAAACAGCCTCATGTACTGGGTTATATTGTAAAACCTATTACAGAGGCAAGTTTGATTCCTGCAGTGGAAATAGCCTTGTCACAAGTAAATATTAGAAAGCAAATTACAAATGAACTAAAGGATATACAGGAGAAGCTTAAGACCCGAAAATTGATTGAAAGGGCGAAAGGCTGTTTAATGAGAGTTAAGAGTTTATCGGAAGACGAAGCATACGTTTTACTTAGAAAGATGAGCATGAATAATCAAAAGCCGCTGGAAGTCATCGCAGCTGCTGTATTAAAGAAATATCAGTTAAAAACAAGTAAATAAATGGGCAAAGGCGCTTACCAAACAGTTTATCGCTGTTATTGGAGCGCCTTTTATTTTTTGCCCAAAGACGATGTGGAAGGAGAGAGAATGTCCATGTTTGATTACAACTGGATTAGCGGAAACAAGGTATATACTCATGAAATGATTAATGTGATTAACCCCGCAAACGGGAAAGTAATCGGAAATGTACCAATCTCAGGAAAAAAAGAAGTAGCCGCTGCCATAGAGGCAGCTTCCAGGGCTTATGTAAGCTGGTCAAAGTTGACCCCATCCGAACGTGGAATTTACTTAATTCATTGGGCTGAAAATTTACTAAATAAACGGGATGAACTTGCCTTATTGATGAGTGAAGAACAGGGAAAGCCGATTAATGAGGCACGTGGTGAAATAGAGGGCAGTGCTCAATTTATTCAGTGGTATGCGGAGGAAGGAAAAAGGATATACGGAGAAGTCATCCCCCCTTCCAGTCGAAATCAGCGGATTACCGTAATAAAACAGCCAGTGGGTGTTTGCGGGTTGATTACTCCATGGAACTTTCCAGGTGCGATGATCGCCAGAAAGGTGGCCCCCGCTTTAGCTGCCGGTTGCACCATTATCGTGAAGCCTGCTAGTGAAACACCGAGAATCGCTATCGCTATGTTTGATGAGCTAATGGCAACGAAAATACCGGACGGCGTCGCCAACCTTGTTACAGGCAAGGCTTCTGTAATATCCGATGCTCTATTTGAAGATAAGCGTGTACGCAAAATTTCATTTACGGGTTCTACGAACGTAGGGAAGACATTAATGAAACATGCGGCTGATCAAGTAAAAAGAATCTCACTTGAACTCGGCGGAAATGCGCCTGTTATTGTTTTTCCTGATTCCAATCTGGACGTGGCAGCTGAAAAAATAGTGGAGAATAAATTTGAAAACTGTGGCCAAATGTGCAATGGAATCAACGTAATCATGGCTCATAAAGATATAAAAGAGGAACTGATCAATAAAATTAAATATCTGGTTCAGCGGATAAAAGTGGGTGAAGGAACAAAGGCAGGTGTTCAAATGGGACCACTAATAAATGAAGCTGCCCTTCAAAGAATGGAGGTACTGGTAAAAGATGCCAAGGAGAAAGGGGCTACTGTACTGACTGGAGGTGAACGAATACGGACCGAGTTGGGCGGATATTTTTATTCACCTACAATTTTGACAGATATCACAGAAGACATGGACCTTATACAGGATGAAATATTTGGACCTGTTGCCCCCATCATGACTTTTGAAGATGAGGAAGAAGTCATTGATTTCTCCAACAAGTCACCTTATGGTCTGGCCGCCTATTTCTTTACAAATGATATTAACCGGGTGTATCGCATCAGTGAATGCTTGGAATACGGGATGGTTGGCGTTAACGGAACACAATTAAGCGTTCCCCAAGCCCCGTTTGGCGGAATGAAAGAGAGCGGGATGGGAAGAGAAGGCGGCCATTTTGGATTGGATGAATTTGTAGAACTAAAATATATCTCATTAACTTTGCAGTAAGGCAATCTATTATGGAGGAGATTCATACTATGGCAAAATTACTTTCCAATTCCAGTGAGGTTAAAACGACTAACACTAAGAACAAATTAATCCAAATGATTAAAGAAGGACAAATAGACACTGTCATTCTTGGCTTTTGCGATATGCAAGGAAGGTTCATGGGAAAAAGGGTCACCGGCGCATACTGTCTGGACAACGACTTAGATGAGGGAACTCATTTTTGTAATTATTTGTTGGGAACAGATTTTGAGATGAATGTCCCTGAGGGCTATGAATCAATGAATTGGAATGACGGTTATGGAGATTGGATCGCCAAGCCGGATTGGAACACTTTTAAGATTATCCCCTGGCTGGAAAAAACAGCATCCATATTCTGCGATGTTTATGAAATGGATGGCATCTCCCCTGTGGCTGTAGCTCCAAGAAATATACTGAAAAGCCAACTGGAAAAAGCGGAGCAAATTGGCTTCCGCCCATATATGGCAAGTGAGCTGGAATTTTATTTATTTAGCGAAACGTATGAAACTGTCCATGAGAAGGAGTATAGGGGTCTTCAGACGGCAGGTCATGTGAATGAGGATTATAACCTTTTGCAAGGCACAAGAAATGAGCCTCTCTACCAGAAAGTCCGCCAATACATGGACATGGCCGGTATACCAATCGAATCTTCAAAAGGAGAAGCCTATTACGGGCAGCATGAAATTAATTTAAAGTACAGTGACGCCCTAAATGCGGCGGACCAACATTTATTTTTCAAACATGGCATGAAGGAGATATGCATCCAAAACGAACGGTCTGTCTCCTTCATGGCCAAGCCCCATCACGAGTGGACCGGTTCAAGCGGTCATATTCATTTGAGTCTCACAGACGCCCATACTGGCAAAAATGCTTTTTTCGCTGGTGAAGATACGGGTAACCCCATGTCAAAAACAATGCAGCAATTCATGGCCGGGGTTCTGTCTTACACCAGAGATTTCTCCTTGTTTTTTGCTCCAAATGTTAATTCATATAAGCGGTTTGCCCCGAACAGCTGGGCACCTGTAAATATCGTATGGAGTAAAGATAATCGGTCAGCGGGTTATCGAGTGGTAGGGGACAGTGATCACCTACGATTTGAATCAAGAATACCCGGTGCTGATATGAATCCTTATTTGGCATATTCCGCACTTATTGGAGCAGGCCTGCTGGGAATTGAGCAGGAACTTGAGCTGCCTGCGGAATTTAAAGGAAATGCATATGCCGATCCAAATGTGAAGAGAATTCCCTCCTCTCTGCATGAAGCCATTATATGCTGGAAAAATAGCGGAGTTGTAAGCGATGTACTGGGAGATAGAGTTGCCAAACATTATCTGCATGCAGCTATGGTAGAGCAGCAGGCGTTTGATGGATTTGTTTCGGATTGGGAACGTGCCAGATATTTTGAACAATGTTAAAAATTGATTCATGAGGTGAAAATATGAGACTTAAAGATAAAGTATGCATTATTACAGGCGCAGGTGGAGGTATGGGTAAAGTTGCTGCCCAAATGTTCGCCAAAGAAGGTGGTAAAATTGCTGTATTTGAACTCAATGAAAAGTCCGGAATTGAAACAGTAAACGAAATAAGAGAAAGCGGTGGAGAGGCAGAGTTTTTTCAGTGTAATATTGCCAATGAGAGAAATGTTGCTTCTGCTGTCTCGGAAGTGGTCAATAAATACGGAAAGATAGATGTTCTATATAATAATGCCGGTGTAATGCCGGCCGAGGACCACTCAGTAGTGGATACATCGGAAGAAGTTTGGGACCTGGTAATGAATGTAAACGTAAAAGGCATCTTTTTCATGACAAAGTATGTTATCCCCGAAATGGAGAAAAATCAATCGGGTTCCATTATCAATATCGCTTCATTTGTTGCTTTTATGGGCTGTTCAGTACCTCAGGATGCCTATACGGCTTCCAAAGGAGCTGTATGTTCACTCACAAAATCTCTTGCCATTCAATTCAGGCCAAAAGGAATACGTACAAACGCCATTTGTCCGGGGCCGATTGAAACGCCGCTATTAATGGAATGGCTTGTTACAGATGAAGAAGCAAAACGCGTTCGTTTGGATCGCCAGCCATCGGGACGGTTTGGAAAGCCGCAAGATATTGTTAATTGTGCTTTGTATCTCGCTTCAGATGAATCTGACTGGACAAACGGCGCATTAATAAATGTTGATGGCGGAATCACATCAAATTATTTTTAAAAATACAGCAGTGCAAAGATTTAATATTAACCATCGAGCTGTTCACTGTATTGGAGACTTTCATAAAGATCACAAAGCCCTGGGAAACTTCCAATGAAGTTTACCAGGGCTTTGTATGATTATGGAGTCGGCAATATCTGCTTCCGGCCCCCTTGGTTTATGCTTCCCCGTTTCGGCATAAACACAATTAAAACCCGGAAGATATAAATCCTTCCGGGCAAACACCTTAGAAAAAGATTATGCTGTTGTCGATGTTTGATGCTTTTCATCATAGATGTACTCTTGTTTTCCAATGATACCTGCTTCCCTATCCATTTTCTCCAATTCAAGAGCCTTAGGAACACAAATCCAATAAGCAAAAACAACTCCTAAAGCCCCCGCACAAATTTTTCCTATTAATACCGCAGGAATAAGACTAGGTTGAAAGTTGGCAGTATAGGAAAGATGATCCCCTAGTAAAAATGCTGCCGATACCCCAAAAGATATATTTATAACCTTGTCTTTTGGAGGCATATCACGAACAAGCTTGAACATAGCCAATATATTGGCTACAGTGGCTAGCATTCCCGCGCTGCCGGCTTCACTAAGGCCAATCTTTCTGCCCATTGCTGTAAGGGGTTTTGATAAATACTTACGAATCAGGTATACCATTGGGAATGCACCTGCGAGCATAATCGCAATATTTCCCGCATTTTCCAATGCCCTAAAATTATCCTTGCCATCAGCCATAATAGGATCGAATCCCCATGAACCAAAAAGCGTAGAGAATAAGCCGGTGAAGATTTCAACAATGGAGAACACCAAAACGATCTTAATGCTTATGTCCAGTAGTTTTCCAAATATCATGAAACCTTTGATCATTAAATCAGAGAAAAAATATAATCCCAATGCAATAATGACTACGAATATAAAAAGAGGCAGCAAATTAACAAGGATTGATAAGTAGCTCAGAGTAAACTCATAAGTTGAATCTGCACTCGTATCAATGATTGTGCGGATCTTTGCATTTGATAAAACAATAATGACGCTGGAGATAAAAGCTCCGATTGGAATGGTCAACAGGCCTGACATGATGCCAAGCGCCATATATTTGTGGTCTCTTTTATCAAGCATAGGCAAACCCAGTGGAATCGAAAACACAATGGTAGCACCAGCCATATAGCCAACAATCATAGCCATAATCCACCCTTCATAGGAGGATTTTAGAACATTGGCCAACTGATACCCACCCATATCCGTTGCAAGAATGGAGGTAGCTGCAATGGCTGCATCTGCTCCCAGTTTGTCAAAAAAGGGGCCAAAAACGTTGGTTATAAACTTGGACAAGTATGGAATGGATGCCATGATCCCTGCTGAGTTTGCAAAAATAGGGCCAACCGTATATATGCCTTCCATAAACTCCTTGCCAAGTCCTTTATGGGCATCTTTCATTGCTGCAAACGCACCTAAAACTGCACAAATCATTATAATATAGACAACTATATTTCCGACGAGTTCCAATGGTATCCCTCCGTTTAAATTTTATATCTATATCAGCCGAAATGATTAGATTTCCACTAAAGTTGTAGAACCATAAAATTCAAACAAAAAGGTGCCTATCCGTTTTATACAATTTTATAAATACGGATAAGCACCTTTGCTTAAACTTATTAACTTTTCATAGGAACAATAGACTTTCGATTAGAAGATTAGAAATCTATTTTCGGTTTCTGTACTGAGTTGAAAATAATATATTTTTCACTGCTGGTATCAAATTGTTTTCAGATATGGGTTTCACCAAATATCCTGAAATAGACTTGATCTTTCTGCTTTTTATTACTTCATCCTGTGTATATGCCGTTAATAACAAAATAGGAACATCTAATTTTTTTGAAATGATTTCACTTGCTTTGATCCCGTCCAGTTTAGGCATTTTTATATCCATTATAATGAGATCGGGCTCCAAAGCTTCCGCAAGTTCTATAGCCTTTTCCCCGTTATTTATCGCAGCTACAACATCCCATCCTTCGTCTTCGAGCATTTCAACGATATCCAGTCGAACAATGGATTCATCCTCCACTACCATAATGCGCTTGTTCAACATGATGGTTCTCCTTCGATTGAAATATGACCGTTGCTACTGTTCCCGGCTGCTTACGCTGAATGGAAAACTCACCCTCCAAATCGTATTCGACCATCATCTTTACAATGTCTAGGCCAAAAGATGTACTAGTATCTTCTGGATAGCCGATTCCATTGTCAATAACTTTCATTTCTATTTTGTTATCACTCTTTTCAAAATCGACCTGGATTCGCCCTTGAATATTGTCTTTGAAGGCATGTTTAACACAATTTTGAATTAATTCATTAATGATCAAAGCAATTGAAACAGCTTTATGGGAAGGAAGCTGTAAATTGGATTTTTCATAATTAATTTGTAAGGTTATGTCCGTCTGGTGATCGTTGTGAACAATCATACGGGCAATCTTTTCCACCAAATTCAACACATTAACATCGTCAGCGCTTGAGCCGGAAAGAATCAACTCATATACGGCCGCTATGCTTAATATCCGATTTAGACTTTTCTGGAAGTGTGGCTTGCTTTCTTCCGGGACCCCATTTCTCATTTGTAACCGCAAAAGACTGGCGACCGTTTGTAAGTTATTTTTTACCCTGTGATGAATCTCACGGATAGCCACTGACTTTACAACAAGCTGCCGTTCTTTTTCTTTAAGCTCTGTAAGATCATGCAGAATAATAAATGTTCCGGATGCATTATTATTATGGTTCAGGGATATCTTCTTTAATTGAAAAAAACGGCTTTTTATCTGAATCTCCCTCATTAATAACGCCTCTGGCAGAGACAGGAGATCTTCAACAAAAGGTAGATATTCAGTAATCGGCGTGCCCACTTTACATTTACTGCCATATATTTCATAAATAAGGTTCATTGCTGATGGATTCACATAAACGATATCATCATTTTCATCAATATAAAACAGCGCTTCTTCTATGATTTCAGGAACAATTGGATCATTTTGAGTCATTCTGATCATGATATCACCGAGGGTAGCTGTAGCCTTGGATAACGCTTTCATTTTATCTTCTTCTTCAACCTGTTCAGTGATATCTTTTTCCATTATTAATGATCCAATTACTTTTCCGCCTTTCCCATTAATCGGAACTACGCTCTGTTTCACCATTTTACCTTCTTGTGTAAGTGCCCTGTTAAGGATCATCTGCTTCCCTGTTCGCAGCGTGAAAAAGACAGCAGGCTCAAAGGCTTCATAGGCAAATTCTCCTGTAACAGGCCGGTCGTACAACGAATTCCCATTAGACGGAACCGCTTCTGCAACAACGATTGCATGTTTTAGTTCCCGGGTCGGACAGTCTATAAAAATATTGGCTTGATTCAAATCCGCAATCAGCTGTAGGTTGCTTTCTATCTTTTCTATTTCATCAATATCTTCATCATTGAGTTGCGTGTACGTGCGACAGATTTCTCTTGCTGATTTTGTATGTACCAATTCAGCCCCCTACCTTAAGCACTAATATGTTTTAATGTTATAGCTTTCTTTTATTTTTGTCAAGATTCTGTTTATTGAGTTATTTAGTCATTAACTTATCCCCTTTGGGATGCAAAAGAAGTCATGTCCATTGTCAAGTTACATCTGACAATGGACAGCCCGGTCAAATCGTAGCGTGAATCCACTTATCTATCACTTCTCGAAGGTCATTTTCCTTGGCCCTCACATCATCCATATTGGTGAATTTCACTATGGCTCTGTCGTCAGTTACCCACTCCAATATCTCGCTATTATCTACAAACAAAGATTTATTGGCCGTGTTATCTTTAACCTTTGCCCCACAGTGAAAAATAAGTCGAAAAAATCCTTTTCCATTAAGGTTAAACGTTATCCGATCATGGCCATCTACACAAAAACTGGGTGCATTCCATTTAATTTTTTCTGTAATTTTGCTGTTTGTTCCTAAAATAATTTTTCTAACTTCTGTGATTTCCTCTTTAAGTGGATGTTCGAGGTTGTTCATAAATTCTGCAACCTGTTGGGGACCAGATAACCTTTTATTTTTGTTTGGCAGCTTTCTCACCCTTTCAACTTCCATTATGATTCATAATAATTTTGACAATAATGCGCAAATCCCTTCATAAATTCGAAATTTCAAATGGTTTGAATCCAATTAATGGAGAGGAGAGCATCAGCCTGCTACAATTAGAGATACTTTGAAATCCAAGCCCTAAACAACCATAAAATACTATACCGGAATAAAAGGTTATCATTTTTGTACGGCATCTCTTTTTTTGGAGGTTTGGTTAACCTTTACATTCCACAAAAAAGAGGTGCCATTCCTATTTTTAAGCAAAGACAAACAAGCTAATCCTCGATATATTTTTTGGCAAGACTTAAGACCTTAACAGAAAGTAGGGGACACATGATGAAAAAGATCTACACCGATATTATTCAATTCCGCGGTTCCCATTTCGATTTTGGCTTTATGCAGGGACAGCTTTTAAAAGATTCACTAACAATAAAAAATCGGGAGAATCAGTGGAAAGTACGCAGGCCACGGTTCGCCATTGACCCCAAGGAAGTGAAAACGGCCATCACACCGATTGCTCCGGGGATTTGGGAAGAGATTCTCGGGCTGCAGGAGGCGCTGGAATGGCCGCTCGAACGTGCTCTGACTGAATTTGGCGGGTACCGGCTGGAGATTCCGCGGTCTGGATGCTCAATTTTAACGGGTGAAGGCTATTTGGTCCGCAATTACGATTATCATCCGAAGACATATGAAGGACGGTATGTATTTTTTCAGCCGGCAGGAGGTGGTTATGCGACCGCAGGGCCAAGCCAAAGAATTACCGGGCGCTCCGATGGACTGAACGAGAAGGGGCTTGCTATGGGCTACAATTTCATGAACCGGAAGAATCCCAAGGACGGTTTTATTTGCGGAATGATCGGAAGGCTTGTTTTGGAGACTTGTGCAAATGGGCAGGAAGCCGTTTCCTTATTAAAAGAAATTCCGCACAGGCATTCGTTCAGCTATATCGTGTGTGATCGAAGCGGCGATACCCAGATTGTGGAGGCGACGCCGAGGGAAGTCACCGTAAGACAGTCAAACGCCTGCACGAACCACTTTGAAGAGTTGAAGCACGAAAACCGTCATCATCTTGCGGATTCCGAGCGCAGGCTTGAAGCGATTCGAAAAAATCCCGCTTCTGATGCATACGAAGCTTTCCGCCTGTTTAACGATACGGACAAAGGAGTTTTTTCAGACTTATATAGCAGCTGGGCAGGCACGATCCATACGTCAGCATACTTTCCAAAAGAAATGAAAACATGGATGGCGCTTGGCGGGAATCAGGAACCGGCAGAGTTTGATTTCGGAAAATGGCTGGCAGGCGAGGATATTGGGGCGAAAAGAATTACAGGAGAAGTGGATACGGATATCCCGTTCGTACATATGGATGAAAACGCAGACTGGTTTCGGAGGTGAAAGCACCCTATTTGAATAGCCATCAAGTAAACTGCGGCTTGGCCAGTGCGAAATCAGGTTTTAAATTCAAGAAGTCCACTCTTTGCTTTAAGCTTTGAAATTACTGAATTCGAGCACGCTGTGGCAAAGTCTTTGATCGTTCAAGACCTTGACGGTAATTTAATTAGCTTATTTGCCTAATTTAACAAATAATAACCGGGTCGGATGGCATGCAACAATAAATACAAAAAGACTCCCCCCTTGCGTATAAGAAAATTATCTGTATTTCTGGGAGGAAGAGCCTCATCAAGTCCGTTAATGCTTCTTTTTTGTTTTCGTTATTCCCTATGCTTCATTCCTAAAACTTAAACAACCACATGCTCAAAAGCAGGTGGTTGTTTAAGGGTATTCCTAGGCGTAAATTAATTTCTATTTGCATTGCTCAAAATTAGAAAAAAAGATGATGGCTATAAACTAAACAGCTGAACTTTCCCGCCATCAACTAGTAAAGTTATTCTAACTTTATGGGGTCACATTAATGACAGTATTATAGCAGTGTGGAGTCTCTTTTAAGAAAAATCGGCTCGAATCGATATAGCTTTTTCGTTTCCTTAAAATTTCCTGTTTTAATTTTTTCGAACAACAAAGCGGCAGCTTGCTTAGCCATTAGATCAGCAGGCTGCTCAATCGTTGTGAGTGGAGGTGTCATGAGCTCTGTAAATGGCATTTCATCAATAACAACAATTTGGAGGTCATCCGGTACACGAATATGATGTTTTTTTACATATAGCATGAGCTCCTGCGAAACGCGGTCATTTGTAGCAATGACGCCCTTGGGAGGTACTGCCAATGTAAAAAGTTCATCAAAAATTTGTGCCAGCTCCTTTGTCTCTCCATGCCGAACATACTCTTCTTGTATTTCAAAATTTCGTTTTTGCAATGCAAGCCGAAAGCCTTCAAGACGTTCAACACGCGGTGTAATTTGAAGATCCAAAGAAGTTGTTATGACCGCTAAGGGATGTACATTAAAAGAGGAGACAGCCATCTCCATTGCCGTCATATTATCAAGAAGTACAGATGGGATATCAAGTTCTTCAATAAAACGGTCGATAAAAACAATGGGAATATTTTGCATCGTCAGCGTACGATAAAGCGCCCCATTTTTTCCTGTTGGAAATATAATGAAGCCATCCACCTGTCTTTCTAGAAGCGTTTCAATATGCTTCTTTTCCTTTGATGGCTCATCGGCCGAGTTGCAAATAATCATATGAAACCCTTTTTTATCAAATTCCGCTTCAAGCCCATTAATAATTTTTGTTGAAAAGCTATGAATAATATTGGCGACGATGACACCTATCGTAAAGGTTGACTTTTGCTTCAAGCTTCGAGCCATGAAGTTCGGTCGATAGTGCAGCTCCTGAATCGCCTCTTCAATTTTTTTTCGCGTTTCCTCTCCCATATATTCATAGCGCTTGTTTAAATATTGGGAAACTGTACTTTTCGATACATTAGCAAGCTTTGCCACATCTGCAATTGTTGCTTTTTTCACGACAATCAATCTCCTACCGGGGATATACTCTCATTTCATTCTATCATATATAATTCGTCGAAGGTAAAATAACATGCTATTGATTTACCAATTGGAGGCATGCCCCTTAAATGCATCGACACCTGTAAAAACAGTAACGTTCATTTATAGGATGATTTGAGCTTTATTCGTATTGTAGTTCCAATTCCTAAAACAGTTGATGGCTCATTTATTTACAAAAAACATCTCTAGTAATCAAGTTTATTTCATAAAGACAGCCTTCTTCAAGAGTTACTTAAAGAAGGCTCTAAACATTTCTTTATTAAAGAGATCTTTTTTCTTTTTTTATTTCAGTATTTCTTTCTTCCCAGAAAGTCGCATTTTTTATACCTAGTTTAATAGGGTTAAAGACTGGATCAATTCCCATTGCTTTTTGCTGTTCGTAGTCCTTAAGGGTATTTAATACTGGTTTTCGTAAAAGAAAAATACCAATAACATTTATCCAAGTAATGAGCCCAACTCCTATATCAGCTATCGCCCAGATTAAGTTGGCTGATACAATTCCACCGTAAAATGTAGAGAGAATTACAGTGATCCTTAATATATTCTTATAAATTTGTTTATCTCCAAATATATACACGAAGTTTATCTCTGCAACATATGCAATAAACAATAATGTTGTAATAGCAAAGAAAAAAACTGCTATTGCTACAAATATACTACCGAATCCATTAAATACGGAATCTACTGCAAGTTGGGTATACCCCACTCCAATTTCAGTATCACCTATATTGTTTACCAGAAAACCACCAGTTGGATTTTCGACATTATATTTGCCGGTTATTAAAATCATAAATGCTGTTGCACTACACACAATAATTGTATCAATAAATACGCCAAGCGCTTGAACTAATCCTTGTTTAGCTGGATGTGAGACATCAGCAGATGAAGCTGCATGTGGAGCAGTCCCTTGACCTGCTTCATTCGAATAAATTCCTCTTTTTACTCCCCAGGCAATAGCAGCACCAATAATTCCTCCAAAGGTTTCCTCAACACCAAACGCACTAGAAAAAATTAAGGCAACAACACTTGGTAATTTATCAATATTCATTACTATTATAAGTAAAGCTACTAAAATATAAGCAAGTGCCATAAATGGAACAACAATTTCCGAAAATTTCGCAAACCTCTTAACTCCGCCGAAAATAACTATACCCACCAATATACAAATAAATATTGTCGTAATAATAGGATCAATATTAAATGCTGTACTAAAAGATGCAGTTATCCCATTTGATTGAACTCCCGTTAAAAGGACTCCATAGGCAAATGCTATAGTGATTGCAAATAACGAACCGTACCATTTTTTACCTAATCCTTTTGATAAATAATAGGCAGGACCTCCACGAAATTCATCACCTTTTTTTTCTTTATAAATTTGTCCTAATGTACTTTCAACAAAAGAAGTAGCCATTCCAATAAACGCCATCAGCCACATCCAGAATACAGCGCCCGGACCCCCTAAACCAATAGCTGTAGCAACCCCGGCTATATTCCCAATACCAACGCGTCCTGCAATTGACATTAATAATGCTTGGTAAGAAGATACACCTGTTTTCGACTCATTTCGATCAAGCATTACGTTTACCATTTCTTTCAAATGTCTAATTTGTAAAAATTTAGTCTTGAAAGAGAAGAACAAACCTACTGCCATTATCAGAATGACAAGAGCATTGCTCCACACAATAGAATTAATTAACTCAACAACTTTTTCCATAATTACCCCCCCATATCTTCAAAGTTTTTATTATGCCACACCAAGTGTCAGTAATTTTTCTTTACATGTTCTCTAATTCGTCGAACAGCTTCAATTAAATTCTCGTCTGAGTTAGCAAATGAAAAACGCAAATATCCCTCACCCATGCTTCCGAATGCAGATCCGGGAGTAACCGCAACCCCTGCCTCGGTTAAAAGTTCTATAGCGAAGTCTTCTGACGGCTTTTTAAACTCTTTAATGTTTGGAAAAGCATAAAAGCTGCCTTCAGTATTAATACATGAAAAACCTGGAATTTCATTTAAACCAGTAATTAAAATTTCTCGGCGACGTTTATAATGCACCAACATCTCTTTTACAATTAATTGTGAACCATTAATTGCTTCAACGGCTGCTTTCTGGATAAAAGGAGGTACACAGGAAGCCATTCCTTCTTGAACTTTTGGCATTACCGAAATAATCTTTTCATTACCAATGACAAATCCTACTCTCCACCCAGTCATAGCATACGTTTTGGATAAACTATTAATAATGAGTACATTGTCTTTCACTTCAGGAATTTGAGCGATACTAAAATGCACTTTATCATCATAAATAATTTTTTCGTATACCTCGTCAGAAATAACGATTAGATTATGTTTTAACACTACTTCTGCCAACTCTTTTATATCCTTTTCGTCCAGTACAGCACCTAATGGATTACTTGGAGAATTTAAAATGATAGCTTTTGTTTTGGAAGTAATGGCTTTTTCAACGTCTTCTGCCTTCAATTTAAACGCATTTTCTTCATAAACAGGAACGGGTACTGCTTTCCCACCAAGCATAAAAACCTGTCCTAAGTAATTAGGATAAGAAGGATCAGCAATAATTACTTCATCACCTGGGTTGATTGTCGCCACTAGGGCTAACATAATTGCTTCCATCCCTCCAAAAGCTACCATTACTTGATCAGAAGTATATTCCGTCCCAAATTCAACAGTATACTTTTTAGCTACTGCCTGACGAAGTTCATCAGTCCCAGCATTTGATACATAATGAGTAAGATTTCTGTCAATACCATTCTTCGCAGCAATTTTTATATGATCTGGTGTTTCAAAGTTTGGTTCTCCTACTGTAAGCTTGATTATATCTTCATATTGGTTTGCCAATTCAAACATACGTCTAATAGCGGATGCAGGATAGTTTTTCGCAACATTTGATAAAGAAATCATAGATATCCTCCCAATAAAGTTAAGTTTTCTTCAAAATGCTCTTGTTTTCCCAAAATTGCCTAAACACTTGAATAATTTAATGAATACATCACCATGCTGTAGATAACCAAACATATAATTATCCCTCCAACCCAATTGGTTATATTTGTAAAAAATTAAATATAAGCGTGCTTATACTCCTCAATCATCCTATGTACAGGCTACATGTTTGTCTTTGACAATATCAATAACAATTAAAGTAGGCGTGTGATTTTTGCGAGATATTTTGATTTTGCGTATAGTTCATTACGAGTCCTACTTGGGTATCAATTAAGGGTCCTCTTTACTTCGAAGCTTTGACACTAGTATCCAAAGGGCCCTTTTTTGTTCAACCTTTTATTTTTTTCATTAGAGGAATGCTCCTATTGTTCTGAAAGTTTATGAATATAGGACTTTGCCTTTTCTACTACACCGGCATAGCCGTTTTCTGTATACGCTTTATTTAAATCACTGCCAATTCCAACTGCGACCGCTCCCGCTTGAAGCCAATCATTCATATTAGACAATCCGACACCGCCTGTTGGCATAATAGACACATTGGGCAGAGGACCTTTTACAGCCTTTATAAAGCCGGGCTGAAATTGACTTGCCGGGAAGAGCTTGATTATATCGCTCCCGTACTCAAGAGCTGCCACCATTTCTTTAATGGTCATGCAGCCTGGAAAGTACGGAACGCTATAGCGGTTACAAACTCTTGCAATTTCCGGATGAAAGCTCGGACTGACGATAAATTTCGCCCCATTTAAAATGGCATGCCTTGCGGTCTCAACATCTAACACCGTTCCTGCTCCTATCAACACATCGGCATTACGCAACCCCTTAAATGTATCTTCAACAAATGGAGTTGTATATGTCAGCTCAATTGCCCGTATGCCCCCTGCGATAGCAGCCTGAGATAAAAGTGTTGCCTCCTCCGCATGATTGCCACGAATGACCGCCACTACCTTCGCACCCGTTAACGCTTTCAAGACTTCCAACTTTTGCATGGTCTTCCTCCTATCGTTCAATTGTCTGTTCATCCCCAATGAATTCCTTAAGCTCTTTTAGAGACGGCAGTCCTTCATTGTCTCCTTTAATGGTAGCAACAAGTGCTCCTGCTCCATTTGCAAGGCGAATGCGTTCATCAATCGCATCTTGCTGCAGGTAACTATAAATATATGCCGCGTCAAAGGCATCGCCTGCACCAACTGTATCAACTGCATTTATTTTGTATGCTTCACGAGCAATCCATTGTCCGTTCGCATACACAGCTGCTCCCTGCTCGCCTTTCTTAATCACCATTTCTTCAATTTGATAGCGCGCTTGAACCTCCTCAACAGAGTCGCTTCCAAATAGCAATTCAAACTCTTCATCTCCTGCTAAAAAAATCGTGACGGAAGAGTAGATTGTTTCATAGACTGCTCTAGCTTCTTCAATTGTCCACAGCTTTAATCTCAAATTAGGGTCAAATGAAATGGGGATATGCAGTTTTTTTGCAAAGTCTATTAACTTTCGTACGACTTCAATATTATGCTCGCATACTGCTAAGTACACTCCACTGATGTGTAATATATCAACATTTTTTAGAACCGATTCGCTGATCCTATCAGCTGTCAACTCAAGCAATGGAGAAGGCTGACGATAATAAAACGATTTACCTGCTCCGTTTTCTTGGATTTCCTTAAAGTAAACGGATGTCGCATATCGCTCAGATAGTCTTACATCCGATACATCAATTCCTTCACCTCGAGCAAAGTTGTAAATGACCTTCCCAAATTCATCATCACCTAAGCAGCTGATCCATTTCGCCTCAAGGCCTAAACGTGCTGCACCAATTGCAAAGTTAAGTTCTGCACCACCGACTGCCCGCTCAAAAGAATGAACAAATCGGAGTGGGCCCGTTTTTGTTGGATTAAAGACGACCATCGCCTCTCCAACCGTTGCGATTCTTTTTTTCTTCAATACAAACGCTCCTTGCCCCTTAGATAAAACGTTTTAGTATATCGGTTTAGTAAACCGATATACTAATCGTAACATGCAGACATTAATAATTGCAATGTAATTTTTTCAAAAGCAGATCCTTTCCCGACTATAATATCTTGAGATCTACCGGGAACGAATCGAGCATTCACAAGAAAAAGGAAATGGTTAGTCCGGTTGCAAAAAGAGGGAAAAAACACCCCTAAGAATTCCGGATCGCCTGTAACTCGTCCTTCTTCCTCCTTATAACCCGCAGCTGAACCTGATGGAAGGTGCTTGGAAATGGCTCAAGGACTCCGTTATCAATAATATCTTCTTCGACAGCATCAAAATAATTGGAGAAGCCGTCTGTGGCGCTTGGCGGGAATCAGGAACCGGCGGAGTTTTATTTCGGAAAATGGCTGGCAGGCGAGGATATTGGGGCGAAACGAATGACAGGTGCAGTGGATACGGATATCCCGTTCGTACATATGGATGAAAACGCAGACTGGTTTAAAAGGTAAAGCACCCGAACACGGGTGCTTTGCTTCAACTATTAACCGATTCTCTCGTTTATATGAAGACCGCTCGTCTCTATTCATACCTCAATGCATCAATCGGGCTCAGCTTGGATGCTTTATTTGCAGGCAATATGCCAAAGATAATACCGATAAATGCCGAGAAGCCGACACCAATCAGCACAACCACTGGACTGATGACTGCTGTGATCGGCGATAACACCGTAACGAGTAAAGCCCCTATCGCTGCCAGGCCGATCCCAATCAACCCGCCCAATGAAGTCAGCGTGATCGATTCAATGAGAAACTGAAGGAGTATTTTTCCCCTTGTGGCTCCAAGAGCCTTGCGGAGACCGATTTCCCTTGTCCGCTCTGTGACAGATACGAGCATGATATTCATGACCCCGATCCCGCCAACCAAGAGGGAAATGGCTGCGATGCTTCCGATAAACAGCGTCATTGTTGTGATCACTGTATTTATCTCTTTTTCAATTTCCGAAAAATCATTAATGGCATACATTCCGTCTTCAAGTTTCTTGTGTTCAGTCAAAGCGTCTGCCGCTTGCATTCCGATTTCAGAAATCCGCTCCGGGTCATCTGCAATTATGGCTAGGTTTTCAACTTCGCTGTTGCCGAACATCATGGAAACGACGGATCTTGGCATGACCATCTCGCCGTTTTCAGACCAGCGGAACTGCTCAGGAATCGGAGATTCATAGACTCCCACAATTTTATAAGGATTTCCATCCAACTCGATAATTTCCCCAACTGGATCACTCGACCCTTTGAAAAATTTATCCCTTGCAACCGTATCAATCATGACAACACGGTTTAAACCGTCTATATCGCTGTCATTCAACGGACGGCCTTCCACCGTTTGAATGTTTTGCGCAGTAAAATATTCTCCGCCTACACCGGTGATGTCCATCTCACCTTGCTTATCATTAATCATGACGGTTCCAAACCCCTGATTAGTCGCAAGGACGGCTTTCACCCCTTCAACCTCTGATAGGAATTCCACGTCCGTTGAAGAAAGTTCGGGCAATTCCCAAAACATGTCTCCTTCATCTTCCGACTGTGTCGGTTCGTAATAAATTTCGACCACATTTTTATCCGTGCTGAACAATCCATCCATCATTTCTTTTTTCGCACCTTGTCCTATCGCCACAATGACAATGACTGCCGCTACTCCGATAATGATTCCAAGCATAGTCAAAACCGACCGGATTTTATGGTTCCAAATGGAGGACAGTGCAATTTTAAAGCTTTCCCAAATATTCATAGACTTGTCCTCCGGTCGTCAATGATCTTTCCATCTTTTAAGGTGATGATTCTATCCGTATATGCGGCGATTTCCTCTTCGTGGGTAACGATGATGACGGTTTTCCCTTCTTTGTTCAGCTGGACGAGCAGGTCCATGATCTGGGCACTCGTTTTGGAATCGAGGGCCCCTGTAGGCTCGTCCGCCAAAATGAGTGTCGGATTGTTCACAAGGGCGCGCGCAATCGCAACCCTTTGCTTCTGGCCTCCCGAGAGCTGGTTGGGCAAATGCTTCACGCGGTCTCCCAAACCCACTTTTTCCAGCATCTGCTTGGCCCTTTCCGTCCTCTCCCGTTTTGGAACACCCGCATATATCAACGGGGCTTCCACATTTTTCTGCGCATTCAGCCTCGGCAGCAAAAAGAATTGCTGGAACACAAATCCGATATGTTCATTTCGCAGCTTTGCCAGCTGCTTCTCTTTCGCCGAACTGATATTTTCTCCATTCAGTTCAAACGTCCCAGTTGTCGGATAATCCAAAAAGCCGATAATATTCATCAGCGTTGATTTTCCGGATCCCGACGGTCCCATGATCGCGATAAACTCACCGTCTTCAACGGCCAAATCAATGCCGTGCAGCACTGGAACCTGGAGCGACCCGTTTCCATAAACTTTTGTTATCTCACTCAATTTCATCAAAGGTGGTCACTTCCATTCCATCATGCATGCCTTCATGAGGAGCGATGACAACAAGCTCATCCTTTTCCAGGCCTTTTTTGACTTCGATGAATTCGTCATTCGATGCACCCGTTTCAATTTCACGGCTTTCCAATATTCCGTCCTTCAATACAAAAACGGTATTGGTGTCGCCCTCTTCCAGAATAGCAGCATGTGGGATGGCCAATTTTTTTCCGTCCCCGTCAATCTTGATTTCCAATGAAACATGGAAGCCCTGGCGAAGTTCAGACGTATCATCTGTGATAGCGACTTTGAATGGATACATGGTAACGCCACCGCCGCCTCCACCGCCGGCGAATTCCTCTTCACCGCCTTCTTCATTCGGAAATTGGGAAACCGATTCGATGGCACCTTTCCATTCCTTGTCTTTATACACCTTTGGACGAATGGTCACCGCTTGCTTCTCCTTTATTTTTACCGCGTCAAACTCGCTCATTGTACCAATTACCTTAAATGGCTGGCTTGAGATAATATGTACTGCAGGGCTTGACGCTCCCCCTTCCGTGCTTACCGCATTTCGGTCCACCTTTACAACGATTCCATCAATCTTGCTCTTTACAGTCATCTCTTTGATCTGTTCATTCAAATCATTGATCTGCTCCTGGGCGGATTCAATTTCTGATTTGGTGCTTTCATGCTGGATTTCCATTTCAAGCTTTTCACTCTTCAGAGCGTCAGCATCCCCCGCCGGCGCTTCGCCTTCTTCTCCATCCCCAGTTGGAGCCGGAGCTTTTTTCGCGTCTGCAATCCGCTTGTTCAATTCAGCGATCTGGTTAATTTCTGTTTGCGAGCGTTTTTTCACCAAATCCCTTTCTCTTACAGCTTTATTATATTCTGACTGTAATTTGGAAGAATCATAGACAAACAAAGGGTCTCCGGCCTTCACTTGCTGATTTTCCTTTACCTTAAATTCCGTTACCTCTCCTTTGTCCGGCTCCAAAAATACTTTTTGCTCATCTTCCGGAACAATCTTTCCGGTCACCAAAATGGTTTCGCTCAGTTCCTGTTCCGACACTTTTTGAACAGTCACCGGTTCTTCGACATCGGCTCCAGCCATTTTTCCGGCTTGGACCCTGATTATCAACGTGACCACAGCCGCCACTACCAATACCCCAACAATAGATGCGGCCCATATCCAGGCTTTCTTTTTCACTACATATCCCCCTCGTAAATGATGGCGGCAGTCCCCTATTTTGAAAGTATAGCTCGATATGAAAAACTTTTTCAAAACAAGCCTTTCTTTGTCCAGCTCCAGCGCCTAGCCCCGCAAGGATCAAGCCGCTTCCCTGTGGCGGCTGAAGAACCGCCTCCTCGGGAATCGTCTTGTTTGCCCGCGCTAAACAAGGCGCTTGCGCTTTTCTTATAAGAAACTCCGCAAAAAACGACAATAATAATAACGTTTTACACACAAAAAAGATTCAAAAGCTTTAAATCTTTCGATCCATGCCCCTTACAGTCTATTAGACGATCCAAGGAGAGAAAAGCACTACATGAAATGAAATATTAAAACCATATAACAATAATATTACAAAATGTTTAAAAACTGAAATATGGGTTAAAAAAAGAATATATATTTAAGAGGAAATGACGAGGGAACCTGCGGATATGTATCTCGTGCCATGACTTTTTTCACAAACTCAGTTCAATCAGGGGGCCCCCTTATGTCCATTAAAGAGGAAAATCTGCTATTCATAAGAGAGATGCGCCGTCTGCTCGACGACTATGAACGCTCTCCAAACAATAAAAGGGCGGATATCATGGAAGATGTCATCGTACTCGCCCAAGCGCTCAATATAAGGAATCGACAAAAGCTTTGTTAATTCCCATTTGATCCTTTCTTTTATAATAATCGAATGACCACGCCTCCCGCCTTAAATGCAACCGGTTGATTCCCCTTTTCCTGAAGCCTATAATTTACAGTAGGGACAATTTGCGAAATAGTTATACGCCTTTTTCACCAAAAGACACTCAATCAGGGCGACTTTCATATACCATATTTCATATAATTCAGCACAAGGTAAAAAAAGTGCGCTTTTTTTGTAACGGTGATTACTTACTGTTTCTCAAAACCAATACTTTTTTCGGGAAAGGATATCATCAGGCATGCAGGACGAACATTTTAAGCAACAAGTTTACGATACGTTTGATCATCTTCACGCTCATCCGGAGCTCAGCTGGGAGGAGGTAAACACAAACGAGTTTATTAAGGAGCAGCTTGAAAAAGCAGGCTGCAAAGTGCGGACATTCAGTGATTGCACGGGAGTAATCGCTGACTTTGGCGGAATTAAAGGCAATCCGGTTGTAGCGATCCGCGCCGACATGGATGCGCTGTGGCAGGAAGTGGACGGAAAATTTCAGGCCAATCATTCATGCGGCCACGATGCCCACATGACGATGGTGCTCGGCGCATTGTGGAAGCTGGCGAAAGACCCTTCCATCAAGGATCGGGTGACCGTCCGTTTTATTTTCCAACCGGCGGAAGAGGTCGGTGACGGAGCACTTAGAATGGTTGAAAAAGGCGCTGTCGATGACGTCGATTATTTATTCGGCATCCATTTGCGCCCCGTTCAGGAGGCTCCGGACGGATATGCGACCCCGGCGATTATCCACGGGGCTGCCACGTCAATCGAATGCGACATCATCGGGGATGACGCCCACGGTGCCAGACCGCACTTGACAAGCAATGCGATTGATGTCGGAACCCATATTGTGAATGCAATCAACGCCATCCACTTGGATCCGACCGTTCCGTATTCTGTAAAAGTCACAAAGTTCCACGCTGGAGGAAAAAGCACCAATATTATCCCGGGCCAGGCATCATTGGCTTTTGATCTAAGGGCGCAGACAAACCAGCATATGAAGATGCTGAAAGAAAAAGTATATGAGACTTTAGAGGCAACCGAACAACTTTTTCAATCCAAAATAAAAATTACAGATGATTACGGAATTCCCGCAGCGGAAGTGGCCCCGGAGGCAGAAGTAATCTCCAGACAGGCCATTTCCAACGTTTTAGGCCCTGATCATACAATGGATCCGCTTATGACACCGGGCGGAGATGATTTCCATTTTTACACGATTAAAAAGCCAGAACTGAAAGCGACGATGATCGGACTCGGATGCGACTTGAAACCGGGACTTCACCATCCGCATATGACTTTCAACCGTGAAGCCCTATTCAATGGGATTGATATTATTACAGAGATTGTACAAGTGTTGGCAAAAAAGGAGAGAACAAGCATTGAAACCAGTTCAAATTAAAGAAGTGGTCCTTCACACGGTAAAGATGAAGCTGATTGCACCATTTACAACGAGTTTCGGCACATTTCAGGAGAAACATGTATGCCTTGTGGAGGCGATCGACGAATCAGGCATCTCAGGATGGGGAGAGACGACAACAAGCGACGAACCTTATTATAACGAGGAAACCACACACACAGCGGTCTATATGTTAAAGGATTTTCTCATTCCAAGAATCATTCATAAAACAATTGAACATCCGCTGGATGTCCATGACATGCTTACGTTTGTAAGGCGAAACCAGATTGCCAAATCCGCGATTGAAACAGCGATTTGGGATGTGTTTGCAAAGAAAAACAATGTAGCGCTGTCCGAATTGATCGACGGTACGAAAACGGAAATAGAAGTAGGAAAAAGCATCGGGATTCAAGCAACTCCTGGGAAGCTTGTCGAGAAGGTCGGCGAATATGTGGAGGAAGGTTTTCGGAAATTAAAGGTTAAAATTGCTCCCGGGGCAGATTTGGATTATATTGATGCAGTCAGGAAGGCATTTCCGGATATTCCATTGATGGCTGACGCAAATTCCGCCTATACATTGAACGATGTGGACCACCTGAAACAGCTTGATCAGTATAACCTGATGATGATCGAGCAGCCGCTTGCCCATGACGATATTATCGACCATGCCACTTTGCAAAAAGAAATCCAGACACCGGTTTGTCTTGATGAAAGCATCCATTCTCTCGAAGATGCCAGAAAAGCATTACAGCTGGGCAGCTGCCGGATTATCAATATAAAAATCGGCCGTGTCGGAGGTTTGGGAGAATCCATCCGAATCCACGACCTGTGCAGGGATAACGGAGTGCCTGTCTGGTGCGGCGGAATGCTGGAAACGGGAATCGGGCGAGCTCACAATATTGCCTTGACTTCCCTTTCCAACTTTACAATACCAGGGGATACTGCACCGTCTTCCCACTATTGGGATGAAGATATCATCGAGCCCGAAGTGACAATGGATCATGGAATCATTCAGGTACAGACAGGTCCGGGGATCGGATTTGACGTCAATCGTGAAAAGCTTGAACAGCTTACGGTTGAAAAAGAGAGCATTACTACGGCGGTGACGCCGCATCCGATGCCATAGCTTATAAGAAAAGCGCAAGCGCCCGTTTAGCAACGTACAAACGGAAATGCGGAAGACGGCTGTTTAGGGGCGACAAGCGCTGGCCGCCGACAAACGCCACATCCTGTGGCGTCGGTGGCACTAGGACATCCTGTCCGACGGAGGGCAATCCAGTGAAGTCGTTCTTTGACTTCATTGGATTGACCGAAGCGACCTCGAGCCCCTGCCGTCTGAAGCTAGACACTGGAGCACTCCGCAATGAGATAAAGGATAAGGAAAGGCGGAGAGTGCCTGGTTATCGGCGACAAGCATAAGACGAGCGCTGAAGAAGGCGTAGTTTGCCTTCAGCAGCGATTGGCTTAATCCTTGCGCCGATGGCACTCGGAGCCGGACAACACGGCGAGGTACGAGCCGATGTTGGCTTATCGTAGTGCTCTGAGCCTACTTCCTCGAATAAACATCCACGCAGAAAAAGCGAAGCTTTTTCGAGGAAAGGAGTGCGAAGTTTACTAGTCGCTGGGCGCTGGAGCTGGACAAAGAAAGGCTTTTTTTGAAAAAATCTTCATATCAGCTTATACTTTCTTTTACTTCAAGGAAAAACCGATATTCACGCCTGAATATCGGTTTTCTTTATCACATTGGGGAGGTATTCCTGGTATTCGTTACCAATTTTCCATTTTCGACACCCCTTCGGGAAGGTATCCTCAGTATTCGTTACCGTTTTTCTATTTTCGACGCCACTTCGGGAAGGTATCCTCTGTATTCGTTACCGCTTTTCTATTTTCGACGCCACTTCGGGAAGGTATCCTCTGTATTCGTTACCAATTTTCCATTTTCAACGCCACTTCGGGAAGGTATCCTCTGTATTCGTTACCGTTTTCCCATTTTCAACGCCCCTTCGGGAAGGTATCACCGGTATTCGTGACCGTTTTTTGGTTTTTACCGTCGCTATGGGTAAGAATCCTATTTTAAATTTGAAGAGATTCTCTTTTCACCAATAAATAATGATGCACAGGCTCCTCGGCGCTTTTTTCCAAAGAAACGGCGGCATACTCCTTTTGGAACAGCTCTTGAAAAACAGAGCGGGTTTTCAATCTCCAATCCAATGCGAGGCTCATATCCTCCTGCTTGATCGTTTGAAATGCCGCAGGAACCGGGACCATTATTTGGGCTGCCTCAGGAATTTCTACATCATCAGCAAGGACCGGGCCGCTTGCAGCCTGTTTCCATGGGATATAAAAAGCATCATCCTTGACAGGAGCCGGAATACGTTCATCGACATGCCGGCTTTTTATCCACCATTCCACTTTAAAGCGGTCTGTCGGCAAACCCGCATTGAGCCCGTCATCGAATTCCCCGTAGCAATTTTCAATATATGTACTGCAAACCGCACGGAGTTTCGATAAGTTCAAATAGCCGTTGCGTGTTTCCAGCGGATCATATGTCCATGTCAGCATATCGTACCCTATTCGGGCCGCTTCCGCTTTTTGCCTGTTTTTTAATGAAGCGCCGATGCCTTTGTCACGGTAATCGGGATGAATTCCCATATTGTGTGAACATAGATACGCCTTACCATCCTTGAATCCGGGAAAACTATAGCTGAATCCGACAAGCTGATCATCACAATATGCACCAATCGCAAGGCCTCCGTTCCGAATGGCCGTGATTGTTTGATGAACAGGAATTCCGCCTTCCCCTTGCCAGATGAATTCTTCAAGCTGATACATTTGTCTCATTTCTTCGTTGCTGTTTAAAACACGTATATCAATAGTTGCAGTCATAAGGCAGCCCTCTTTCCGTCAAAATTTCTGTTTGGCTGCCATCATTATATCAGCTTTTTGCTGCAGGCGATACAAACTCCCGCAGCTTCACTTTCATGATCTTGCCGCTCGCCGTTTTGGGAAGCTCCTCCATGAAAGTGACGATGGTCGGGCATTTGAAATGCGCCAGTCTTTCTCTTGTAAAATCAATGATATCCTGCCCGGCCACTTCATGTCCGTCCCGCACAACAACAATGGCATGCGGAGTCTCCCCCCATTTTTCATGGGGCGCAGCTATGACCGCCACTTCTTTCACCGCCGGATGGTCGTATATGACATTTTCGATTTCTATTGTAGAGATGTTTTCTCCGCCACTGATAATAATGTCTTTTTTCCGGTCAACAATTTGGATGCGGTGGTTTTCATCCATCGTCCCCATGTCCCCTGTATGAAGCCAGCCATTGATAATGGTCGATTTCGTCGCCGCTTCATCTTTCCAATATCCTTTCATGACGCCGGGTCCTCTCACAATTACTTCTCCAATTTCTTTGCCGTTTTTTGCAACGTCATTTCCAAATTCGTCCACCACTCTAACGTCGGTTCCGATCATTTCGAGCCCAGTTTTGACTTTTAGCTCATAATATTCATCATCTGAAGCGCCTTCATCTTCGGATGAAATATAAGACGCCAGGCTCAATGGCGACGTTTCCGTCATTCCATACACCTGGTAAAATTCCCAGCCGATTTCTTCTTCCAGCTGTCTGATGAACGCTTTAGGCGGAGCGGAACCCGCAACAACAATCCTGACATTTTGGTCGATTTTCGGATTTACATTCTTATATTGATCCATAATGGATTGAAGTACTGTTGGAGCCATATGCATGACCGTGACCCCGTATTTTTCAACCTTTTCCAAGATCACCTTAGGATCGATCGCTTTTTGCATAATCTGGGTGGCGCCATTCGCCGTATAATAAAAGGGTGATCCCCAGCCGTTCACATGAAACATCGGTAAAATATGCATAAGGACATCACGGTCATTTACCCGCAAGTGATGCATGGTGGATAAAGCGTGCAAATAATTATTCCGATGCGTCAGCATGACGCCTTTGGGATTCCCGGTTGTACCGCTCGTATAAAGCAATGTGCTGACATCATCCTCATGCAATTCCACACGCGGGAAATCAGTTGAAGGAAAGGAAGAAAGCCAGGAGTCATAGGCAATAAGCCCATCCTTATCCTCTGGCAGACCATGAACAATAATCGTCTCAACCGTTTTAAGCTGATTGCGGACCGGTTCAATCAGATTTAACAGTACATGATCCACAAAGAGAACCTTACTCTCACTGTGATTTAAAATATAGACGTAATCCTTCGGTTTCAATCTCGTATTCAATGAAACCATTATGCCCCCTACCTGAAAAATCCCATAAAAACCTTCGTACATCTCGAGTGTGTTTGGAGCCAAATAAGCCACCCGATCCCCTTTTTTAACCCCGAGGGAAGCCAGTCCGAATGAAAGGCTGTTCACCCGCCCGTTCACTTCTTCATAGGTGTAACGCTTGCCATGTTCATCAATAATAGCCGGTTTTCTTCCGTACAAATGAACTGCCCGATCCAAAAATTGCGTCAACAAAAGAGACATCTGCAAATCCCCTTTCCACCAATTTATGAATAATCAAAATTATACCACAAATTACCCGAATTGCGAGAGGGGCATTTCCGCGTCTCCTCTTTTTAACTAATGCTTTATAATAAGAAAAGCGCAAGGCGCCCGTCTATCGGCGACAAGCATAAGACGAGCGCTGAAGAAGGCGTAGTTTGCCTTCATCAGCGATTGGCTTAATCCTTGCGCCGATGGCGCCTGAAGCTGGACATTACGTTAATCTTGTTCAGACGGAAAATTCAGTAAAATTTTATGCTTTCTTTAGCTTTGAAGAAAAAACTGTAGTCAAAAAGGAGCTGGCGACTTGAAAATACTCGTTGTCGATGACGACCCGCATATTTTGGAGCTTGTAAATATTCATTTAACCCAAGCAGGATATATCGTCCGAAAAGCGGCCAACGGTTCCGAAGCCCTTAAACTATTAGAGCATGAGATTCCGGATCTCGCGGTTGTGGATGTCATGATGCCGGGAATGGACGGTTATACATTGACGAAAACATTAAGGGCCGAAGCGGATATTCCGGTTCTCCTGCTGACGGCCAAGGGAGAACTGGAGGATAAGGAAAAAGGCTTTCTGGCAGGATCAGATGATTATCTTGTCAAACCTTTCGAGCCGAAAGAGCTGCTTTTTAGGATCAACGCCATTTTGAGAAGATATGACAAAGCGGTCGATATCTTGATCAAAGTGGGCCCCCTTACGATAAACAGGCAAAGCTATGAAGTGTCTGCCGGTAAAAAGGTGACCCTGCTGCCGCTGAAAGAATTTGAATTGCTGTCTGTACTCGCATCCCGTCCCAATCAGGTATTTACGCGCGAAATATTGCTCGAACGTGTTTGGGGCTATGACTATGAAGGTGATGAGCAGACTTTGAATGTACATATCAAAAGGCTTCGCGACAAGTTGAAAAAACTGGCCGAAAATGTCATTATCTCCACTGTTCGGGGAGTCGGCTATAAACTAGAGGTAACGAAAAATTGAAATCCCTTTACAGCAAGTTCGTTGTCTTTACGCTCGGAACGATGATTATGAGCGGGCTCATCGCTTTCTTAGCTGTCAACACCTACTATCACCAGCAGCTTAAAGGAAAAAATGATGAAAAAAACATGAAAATTGCTTTATCATTGGCTTCCTTCATTGAATCCGATAAAAACCTGGATTTGGAAGACTTTCTTCAAACCCAATCAGCTGCGGGCTATAAAATTTATGTTGTCAATGAGAAGGACGAAACACTGCAATATGGTGCTCCCTTTCGCGTCAACAATCTTTCCCGGGATGCCATCAGCCAAGTATTGGGTGGGGGTGCCTATCACGGGATGAGGGACCTTCCGACAGAAACGTTCGTAACAGGGTTCTTCTCGGACGAGCTGGCCAATACGGTTGGAGTCCCTTTCCGCCATAACGGAACGGACTATGCCCTTTTCCTCCGCCCTGACATCAAATTTCTTTTTACAGAGGTCCATTATTTGCTTGGCGGTATGGTTATTGTCATGACGATTATCAGTGTACTGGTTATGCTAACTGTCGCCAAAATGCTCATTGACCCCATTACCAAATTAACCGATGCTGCAAAAAAAGTGGGCGAGGAACAATTTTCCCCTGAACTGAATATTGATCGGCGGGATGAAATCGGGCAACTCGCCCAAAGCTTTCGAAACATGACGGAGCGGCTGAGTGAGAATGATCGCATCCGCAAGGAGTTTATCAGCGATGTGTCCCATGATTTCCAGTCGCCGCTTTTAAATATAAAAGGGTATGCGGAGCTGTTGACGAAAAGCGATCTTCCAGAATCGGAAAGACAAAACTATGCAGAAGTGATCCAATCCGAAACCGAACGTCTCTCTTCATTGACGAAACAGCTCATGCTTTTGACATCGCTGGACCAGCTTGTTTCACCGATTCGCAAAAAGGCCTTCCGGCTCGACGAACAAATAAGAGAAGTTACCTTGAGATACAGATGGCTCCTTGAGGAAAAAGAAATGTCATTATCCATGGATCTCGATAAAGCGGAAATCCTTGGAGACCCGGCCTTTTTGGAAAAGGTTTGGGAGAATCTTTTATCCAATGCTTTAAAATATACAGAGACCGGCGGTTCGATTGATATTACTTTGACAAAAAAAGATGATGGAGTGACAGTCGCCTATTGTGACAGCGGCATAGGGATAGAAGAGGAGCATATGGGCCGCATTTTTGATAGATTTTACAGAGCAGACGAATCGAGAACGAAGCAAATATCGGGGACGGGCCTTGGGCTATCAATTGTCCATCAGGTTGTTAATCTGCACGGGGGTTCTATCGATGTACAAAGGAATAAAGGTGAAGGTATGACATTTATTGTGAAATTGCCGACCTCCAATAGAAACTAAAAAGCCTGTAGAGAAAAACTTTCGCTTTCTTTATCAAACAATCCTTAACATGATTGAACAAGTGTTTAACAGGCTCGGCCGTAAGCAGTAGCCGTGGCCTGCTTTCAATTTGTGATGACAAAATCATAGCAAAAAATGATTTTTAACCTTCCGTTAATGTTCTGTTCATGTTCACTGCTTAGGATGAACATTAAATGAACAAAACAGGAGGAATGAATGATGTCACAAAAGAAATGGAGTATCCGATTCATTCGTATTGCAGCAATTTTTGGCTTAATAGGAACGGTAATGGGGTCACATATGGCAGGGTCCGGATCTTATGCATTCCGTCCGATCCACGCACATATTCTTTTGGTAGGCTGGTTATCGATGTTTGCATGGGGAGCCTTTTACCGGATGTTTGAGGTCAGGGCAGAAAAATTGGTCACATTCCATGGTTGGACAGCTATCATCGGTTCAATCGGTCTGACAGCGGGCATGTGGTTCCAATTCATCCAGCCGTTTGGTGTGAATAAAATATTCTCGTTGATCTTTTATATCGCTGGAGGTAGTATCCTTCTCCTTAGCTTTGCCTTGTTTATCATCGTGACATTTCTTACCGAGAAGGAAGTGAAACAATAATGGCTGATAGATTATTAAAAGGCAACCGCCTTTGGTGGTTTATGCTGGTGATTTGGGCGGCCCTTGCAGGCATCTTATCAAGTGCTGCACCCGGTGCCAAGGAGTTTGTGGCTGCGAATAAAGATGCAGGCCTCCCTCCGGATACCGAATCCATCATCGCCGACCGCCAATTGGAAAAGTATTTCCCAGAAGAAGGCGGACTGCCGCTGTTTGCTGTTTTTTCCAAGGAAAGCGGCCTGACGGATGATGAAATATTGACCTTTGCCCAAGTGGCCGAGGATCTGAAGGTGGATAAAAAATACGGAGACATCGAGACCATTCCATTATCCAAAATGCCTCCGGAAGTAAGAAATTCGTTTCTCTCAGAAAATAAAAGGACATTCTTCCTTCCTATCACGCTGCCTGAAAACCTTGAGGGTCGCGATTTGCATGCAGCAGTAGAGCAAATCAAGAAACAATTTACCGTGGATCATGACTTAAAGCTATCTTGGACGGGGCCGGCAGGAATCGCAGCAGACGCAGTCGAACTGTTCAGCCGGGCAGACATCGTCCTGTTGCTGTCAACCGTTGGGCTGATTTTGGTATTGCTTCTCATTATTTACCGTTCGCCGCTGTTGACTTTCATCCCATTGATCGGCGCTGCCATCGTTTACACGGTTGTCGATAAAGTGATAGGTCTGTCGATGAAAGCCGGATTGTTTGCCATTGACAGCCAGGCGGTTTCCATCATGACCATCCTTTTATTTGCAGTGGTAACCGACTATTCACTGCTCATATTCTCCCGTTATCGCGAGGAACTCCGTACCCATGAGAAGAAAGATGCGGCTATGCGCGAGACGATGCGCCATGTAAAAGAGCCGATTTTTTTCAGCGGAAGTACGATTGTTCTTGGTGTAGCAACTTTGTTCTTCGCTTTATATGAGCCATATCGGAACTTTGCTCCGGCGTTTGCAATCGCAGCAGCCTTCATGCTCGTTGCAGGCCTGACGCTGCTCCCGGCCTTATTCGCATTGACGGGCAGAAAGGCATTTTGGCCGGTCATTCCGAAATTCGGGGATGAAAAATCGGAGAAGAAAACAATCTGGGGAAAAATGGCCGACAAAGTGACAAAACGTCCGGCAGCTTTTTTAATCCCAATTGTTCTTCTTCTGGCACTTGCCGCATTAAATATGACAAAAATGGAAGAATCGTACGATTTAATTGCGTCCTTCCCGGAAGACTTGTCTTCCCGGATCGGCTATGAGCAGCTCGGGAAAGATTTTTCTGAAGGAAGTTTGGCACCGGGAACACTCCTATTCGTCTCAGATCGGAAGCTTGATATGCGGAGTTTGCAGTCAGCAATGAAGGAACTTGAGGACATCAAAGGCGTTGATCAGGTGACTGCGCAGGGACATCCCCTCTCTGCAGATGGAAAAAGCGCCAAGCTTTCATTGATATTTACTGGAAATCCATATGAACATGAAGCGCTGGATGCCGTGAAAAAAATCCGGGAAAAAAGCGGTAAAATTTTAAATGATGCTGGTTTAATGGATACTGAGCTTTTCGTTGCCGGAGAAAGTGCAAAAAATGCGGATCTCCGAGATATCAATAAGCGTGACACGATTGTGGTGCTGGTGTTGATGATCATCCTTATTTCCATCATGCTGGGATTACAGACCCGTTCCATTGTCGCACCATTATACATGATGGGGACCATCCTGCTCTCTTACGCAGCAACGATCGGCCTTTCATTATTCTTGTTTAAAATTTTCCTTGGCCTGGATGCCATCAGCTATCGTATCCCATTGTACGCTTTAGTGTTTCTTATCGCACTTGGCGTGGATTATTCGATCATGCTGATTGCAAGGATCCGAGAAGAGGTCAAAACAATGCCGTTTGCTGATGCAGTCAGAAGAGGCGTTGACCGAACAGGCGGCGTCATCAGTTCCGCAGGATTGATTTTGGCCGCAACCTTCCTTGTTCTTGCAACTATGCCGATCTATGAACTAAAATTATTTGGCTTCATCATGGCATTAGGGATTTTGATCGATACATTCATTGTTCGACCGCTCCTCATTCCCACTATATTGATGCTCCTTGGCAAATGGAGCTTTTGGCCAAAACGTGTGGTTGAAAATAAAAAAGCTGTTTAAAAACATGAAAAACCGTCATTCCATCCTGTGGAGTGACGGTTTTAATTTTAAGTGTTCCCGGCTTATTCTCTGGCTTCCAAGTCGTATTGCCGCCAGCAGACTGAATTTATGAAGCGCAAGCATCAAAATGCCGCCAAAGATTTGATCGGCTTTTGCATTGATTTGAAAAGGTAGCAAAGCTCCTGCCTGGTCGGCAGGGATGCATAGTTTTAACATCAGCTGACTGAACAATGGACTCGCATTCTGCCCATCCATCAATCCATTCAATATGAGCAATAGGCAGGCCGGCATTAATAAAATACCGCTCCACCATGAAAATCGATTCGGACCGGGGCCCGGTGTAATGACAGGAAGCCACATCAGACAAGAAAGGCCAAACAGGAGAAGTATGAAGCCTGTGTGGATAACTGGACTTTTATAAACAAATGGAACAACTTGGGGTAAATGATAAAGAAAGAACAATATTGAGAAGAGGATGAGGGCTGAAAAAGAAGATATGTTTCTTTTTTTCCATTTGTCTCCATTCCATGCGGGAATCCCGAACAGAAGAAGAGGCGGTACAAAAAAATAAAGAATGCTCATTTGCAGCATATGTGTACTGAATGAGAGGTGGCTGAGTACATACAGCGGACTTCCCATTAATAAGTAGAACAATCCAATGCCCGCATGAAACAGGCCAAACTTTTTCGGCCACACTTCTGAACGTTTTTTTGCCATAAAACAGTACATTGCTGATATGCATGCAAGGATCAACACGAGCGGCATATTCCAAGCAGCCAGGCCGCCCAGTATCATCATGATGTCCTCCCCCTTTCTCAAAACCCCTGCATCTATTCATTTTATTACGGAGCTTTCACACTTATGACTTCGCCCATTTTCAAATAATTTTCTACTTTGCATTGACTTTTCACCGCAAACGTTATATGGTTAGTTACATAAGTAACTAACCAATATGGTGGTGAAGCAGTGAGTAGTTTAATTGATGATGGGCGCCCTATTTTCATTCAAATTGCCGAGAGAATCGAAGATGATATTATTTCGGGCGGATTGGCAGAAGAATCTCAAGTACCCTCTACAAATCAGTTTGCAGCATTTTATAAAATCAATCCTGCTACAGCCGCGAAAGGAGTCAATTTGCTGGTGGACGAAGGAATTCTTTATAAAAAGCGAGGGATTGGCATGTTTGTGGCAGAAGGTGCACGTGCAAAAGTGATTGAAAAAAGAAAAGAGCATTTTTTTGAGCAATATGTGGTCACGATGATCCATGAAGCGAAAAAGCTTGGAATCACGACCGATCAATTGACTGAAATGATTCAGAGAGGAGAGGGGCAGGATTGAAACATATTATTGAGGCCAACCGCCTGGAGAAAGCATATGGCGATTTCACAGCTGTCCGAAACGCCAGCTTCACTGTTCAAGAGAATAAAATTTATGGGCTTCTTGGCCGAAACGGGGCTGGAAAAACCACCTTGATGAAGATGATCACAGCTCAAATCATTCCGACAAGCGGAGACATAAAAGTTTTTAATGAAAACCCTTATGAAAACAACAAAGTGCTTAAACAAATATGTTTCATTAAAGAAAGCCAAAAATACCCGGATAATTTTCTTGTCAAAGATGTGCTTGACGTATCAAGGTCACTTTTTCCGAATTGGGATGCTGACTTTGCATACTCACTAATAGAAAGCTTTAACCTTCCCGTCAATAGAAGAATAAAGAAGCTTTCGCGCGGAATGCTGTCGGCCGTAGGCATTGTTGTCGGCCTTGCAAGCCGGGCACCGCTGACGGTCTTTGATGAGCCGTATTTGGGGCTTGATGCCGTATCGCGCGGAATTTTTTACAACCGGCTAACGGAGGATTATGTTGAACATCCGCGCACAGTAATCCTTTCCACTCACTTGATCGATGAAGTCAGTAATTTACTGGAGCACGTATTAGTCATTGCGGACGGCGAGCTTACCATTGATGAAGATGCGGAGAAACTCCGGGGGATGGCTTACACGGTTACCGGCAAAGCGGCCATAGTCGAAAAATTCCTTGCAGGAAAAGAAGTCGTTCATCAGGAACCGTTTGGAGGATTGCTTTCTGCTACAGTCATTCGGAATGATCACTATTCCGGGCAAAACCAGGCGGAATCACTTGATCTTGAAGTGACTTCGGTATCGCTGCAACAGTTAATCGTCTATTTGACAGGCGGAAAGCGCGACCAAAAAGGAGCGGTGGCCAAATGAGTATCCAAAGCGTGCTACACATTCATAGAAAAGACAAATGGGGTTGGCTCTATATCCCATCCATCATTCTCTCTTCAAGCTTTTTTGTTAACTTGATCGTCAGCCTGCTGATCAATAATGATGAAGCGTTTTACACGGGGGGCGTCACTTCCATTTTTGTTTATGTCTTTGTAATGGGCATCTTGGTCGTCGTACAGTCTTTCCCGTTTGCAATCGGGATGTCTGTCACCAGAAAGGATTATTTCATCGGCACTGTTTTAATGGGTCTGGCAGCATGCTTTATCCTCGGCACCTTGATACGTATCTTCGCTTTGATCGAGAACAGAACCAGTGGCTGGGGAAATAGGTTCCATTTTTTTCACTTCCCATATTTGAATGACGGTACCTCATTTTTCCAGCAGTTGATTATGTATGTGATCCTATTCAGCTTTTTATTTTTCCTTGGATTTCTGATTGCAAGCTTTGCCCGGCGTTTTGGCGGCAAAGGAATGCTACTCTTATCGCTGGCCGTTTTACTGATTGGAAGTGTCACTGTGTTGCTGTTCCATCAGTTTCATGTTTGGCCCGATATCTTTAAATGGTTCTCAAACCAAACAGCAGTCGGGCTTTCCTATCGGCTCATTCCAGTTGTTCTTTTCAGTATGGCTGCCTCCTATTTGCTGCTCCGTAAAGTGTCTGTTTGATCAAAGGCGCAAGCGCCTGCTTATCGTTGTACAGCACAATAAGCGCGAAGTCTGCCAGTCGATAGGCGCTGGCCGCCTTAATGCGCCACGTCCTGTGGCGCCGGCGGCACTGGGACCTCCTGTCCGTCGATCATCAAAATAAGAAAAACGAATATTATTTTTTTCATTTTTTTCCTACTTTCAAAAAAAATAATCAGTTCGCACTAACTTTTAAAATACACCAAAATGAATACACGGCATAGTCATTTTCTGCATTCTTCTGTAGATCCGCTCTTAGGAAATAGTAAAAAAGCCTTGGGCATCTCCATTCCCCCCAAGGCTTTTAAAAATTATTACATAATGAAATGTTTAATCCATTCTTTGAACGGTTTCTGCCGATGGCACACACTCCAGGTTCCCCATGCTCTTCTTCCTCGTTAAAGAAAGCCCATATGTGGAAAGGATGACGGCTCCGCTTGCAATGAAAATCGTAACTTTCGAAGTGAATACATCCGTCAGCACTCCTCCCACAAAGGGGCCGATGATGGCAGCGACGGCAAAAAATATATTAAATAAGCTGTATAAAGCTCCGTAGGAGTTTTGCTCTCCCTCTTTTTGTGTGTTGCCAAGCATTGTTAACGTAGGAGATACGGCGAGTCCCATGCTTGCCCCTAAGAATAGTAAGGCGATAACCATCTGTAAGGTGGATTGGGCGATAACGACGAAAGGCAGGATGAGCCCTGCAAGCAGCAAACCGACCAGCACAACCCGGCTCGGTGTGTATTTATTGATCAGAAATCCTGATACCGGAGCCATTATTCCATAAGCCAACGTGATTACTCCAAACATTAGGCCTATGAAAAATGAATTCCCGGTAAAAGTACCCGATAAATATATCGGCAAAATCGGTTCCAGCATCGTCATGATTCCTTCGCCAACCACCATGATGGCCAAGATCCAAACGACTTCACGCTGTTTTAACAGATCCACAACCTTCTTGGACGCCTGAACAACCGCCTTATGCTCATCCTGCAGGTAGAAGACCGCCAATATCATGACAATGATCAGCATTACTGAAGCCGTATAAAACGGCGTTGCATATCCTCCAAACTCAATGAGAAAGCCGCCAATCGGCGCTCCCAATAATGTTCCTGCAGACATGCTTGTCATGGCAACCCCCATGGCAAACGCCCGCTCCTTTTTGACGAACATATCAGCTAGGAGAGCAAGCGATGCGGTCCAGGTTGCCGCCGAAGCGACACCTTGCAGCCCCCTGGCAATAATCAGCATCTCAAAATTGATGGGATGGGCAAATACGATGGTCGCGATAGTCAATCCAATCAGCCCGATAACAATCGGCTTTTTCCTGCCGATCCGATCTGTCAATTTTCCAAAGTATGTGGTGAAGATCAATAAAGTAATGGAATAGCTGCTGAACAATATACCGATCATAGTCGGCGAAGCTTTGAAATTTTCTTCATAATAAGGCGTCAGCGGTATGATGACGCTATATAGCAGCATGTCTAAAAACAAAATCGTGATGGCAAACATTAACCCGAGTTTTTTTTTCACACTCATTTGTTTAATAAAATTCATTTTACACCTCTATAAAATTCGAAAACTATTTAGGTTTTGTTAGTTTTTTAAAGAAAATTAAACCGCCGAGACAACTACTAAGGCTCGGCATTTTCCTCAACCATTCCAAACAATAACACATTCACAATCCCATTCATTGCCTCTTGGACGGTGATCCTGTTTTCCCAAATGAAACGCCGGTCCAACGTTAGATTCGTAGCATCAATAACCAACCGCATAAGCAATTCAACATTTTGATCTTTAATGAGGCCTTCTTCAATACCCTGTTCAAGCAGTTTTTTTAAAGCCTCCCACTCATATAGAGAATTATTCATTTTTTCCCACTGCTTAGGGTAATACCTTTTCATCTGTTCAAGTATTTGCAGATCATAAAATTCATCGTACTTCGGAACGACCATAATCGCCTCTTTAATTTTTTCCAAAAGCGTTAAGCTGCTGTCTTGAATAATAGCTTCCGTTTTTTCATCAAATTCTGTGATCGTTAAATCTATAATAGCGTCCAGAATCTCAACTTTGGAAGAAAAGTGCTCATATAAAGTGCGTTTACTGATGCCCAATCGTCCTGCTAAATCATCCATCGTAAACTTAATTCCCTTGTCTTTGACTTCATCAACAAAAGCCTGCATAATCCGATCTTTCATTGAAATACTCCTTTGAAAACCATTTAAACAAAAAAAGTTTTATTAGTTTAATTGATATTTCTTATTATACAGGCAAAAAGTTGGGGCCGCAAGGGGTATTATAACGACAAAAACATCCCCGGGAAAGAAATATCTTTCAATCGACTTTCCATCTTATGGTGAAATAAACAAAAAATCCCCTTCGATCAGAAGTAAGGGACTTATAGTGTGGTCCTATTTCATCAAAACTTCCTATGTATAATGATTCGATGGTGCTTAATATAGGAAATCAGGCCAATGACCACAATGATAATGACGGCGCCATTAGCAGCGGTATTTACGATGTTGACCTCTGGTACAAACTCGTCAGCATAATTGATCCAGCCTTCTATCCACGGATCCTTTGCCATTGACATAATGGCATTTTGAGCAATAAATCCCCCCGCAACCACGTTGATCCAAGGAATAGCGGCAGCCAGTTTTATAATGAGCCGTAAAAAATAGAGAGAGATTAAAAGACTGCAAAAAATTCCTATTGAAATGATGGGGATATGATCGGAAATGTTTGATACGATGAGAACCCCGTCCCAGCAGATCAAAAAGTCAGTTGCAGCCAAAGCGGCTAATATTTTTATTTTTTGAAGCAGGAATATGGAACGCGATGATCTTAATGTTTCTACACCATAAATCAGTTTTGTTACAAGCTTATAAGATATAAAAAGCAAAATGAGTCCAGTCAGAAAATGAAACATCGGGACATCCGACAGCCCCTCCACGACACAAACATATGCTGTCCGGGTAATCGTCAACATAACGGCCGCAAGAAAAGTAACTTCAAAATAAGAGTGCCTTCGCAAAACGGCTCCAAGAATCAGCATGTTATCAATATCGCTCACAAGGGTCATGAGAAACACTTGAAGGAAATCTTGGATCATATAGGACTGGTCTCCTTATTTTCCATTTCACTAATTTGTATGTGGAAAAGCCCGAATCATTCCTAAAGGCTCGCATTTGGGGCAATTAAGGAAATAAGAAAAATGCCCGCAGGGCTGATGCCTGCGGACATATTGTTATTTTGCTATAGAATTCTCATATGCTGCAATTTTATCTTCCAGCTGCAATGTCAATGCGATTTCATCCCAGCCGTTTAATAGCATTTGCCGGCGGTATGGATCAATGGAGAAAGTATACGTTTTTCCATTCTCTGCCTCAATCGTTTCCGTTTCCAGATTGACGATAATCTTCAATGGTTTTTCTTTCCCTGCCTGAAGAAGTTCTTCAATCTCTGTTTCTTTCAATTGTATTGGCAGAATGCCATTTTTAAAGCAGTTGCTATGGAAAATATCGGCAAAACTCGCAGCAATGACAACGCGAAAGCCGTAGTCTCCCAAAGCCCATGGCGCATGCTCGCGGGAAGAGCCGCAACCGAAGTTTTCCCGGGCTACAAGAATCTCACTGTTCTTATATTCCGGCTTGTTTAAGACAAAGTCGGACTTTTCCGTACCATCGTCATTGAAACGCCAGTGATAAAATAAAAACTTCCCGAACCCTGTCCGTTCAATTCTTTTTAAAAATTGTTTCGGAATGATTTGGTCCGTATCGACGTTCACGCGGTCTAAAGGTGTAATGACGCTTGTTACTTCTTTTATCGGCCTCATGCGTGAACCTCTCCTTTCATCATATGCCTTACATCAACGAATCGGCCTTCAACAGCTGCAGCTGCAGCCATTGCCGGGCTGACAAGATGCGTACGTGATCCGTTTCCTTGGCGTCCTTCAAAGTTCCGGTTGGATGTAGAGGCGCAGCGTTTGCCTGCAGGTACCTGGTCAGCATTCATCGCAAGACACATACTGCACCCTGTCTCCCGCCATTCAAAACCCGATTCTAGGAAAATTTTATCCAAGCCCTCTTCCTCAGCTTGCGCCTTTACAGTACGGGAGCCGGGGACAACGATGGCTGTTACCCCCTCTTTGACTTTTCTTCCTTTCAGCACTTCAGCCGCCGCTCTTAAGTCTTCGATGCGAGAGTTTGTGCAGGAGCCGATGAACACATACTGAATATCCACATCGGACATTTTCATGCCGCCGTCCAAGCCCATATAGTGAAGAGCCTGCTCGATGGATTCTTTTTCAGAGTCGCTTGCCGCATCTTCCGGTTTAGGAATGCTCTGGGAAATCCGGACACCCATGGAAGGATTTGTTCCCCATGTCACGAATGGTTCGATTTCCGAAGCCTCAATTTCGATCACTGAGTCATATTCAGCATCTGCATCAGACGCTAGCTGTTTCCACTCTTCTACTAACTTATCAAACTCTTCTCCTGACGGGACATGCTCACGGCCTTTCAAATATTCGAATGTTGTTTCGTCTGGGCTGATCAGGCCTGCTCTTGCCCCGGCTTCGATGGACATGTTGCAAACGGTCATGCGCTCCTCCATCGTCAAATTGCGGATGGCTTCGCCTGTGTATTCAATGACATGCCCCGTTCCAACGTCAACACCATGCTTGGCAATGATCGCTAAAATCAAGTCTTTTGCAGTAACTCCGGCACCAAGTTTGCCGTTCACTTTGACTTGCATTGTTTTCGGCTTTTGCTGCCATAAAGTCTGCGTAGAAAGAACGTGTTCCACTTCACTCGTTCCGATTCCAAAAGCAAGAGCCCCGAAAGCGCCGTGTGTAGAAGTATGGCTGTCTCCACACACGATTGTTTTTCCCGGCTGTGTTAAACCAAGTTCAGGGCCGATGACATGGACGATTCCCTGGTCAGGATGGCCCACTCCTGCCAACGGCACCCCAAATTCCGCACAATTTTTCTCCAGCGTAGTCATCTGTGTTTTGGCAATCGGATCTGTTACCTCTTCATTCGTTCTTGTTGGAACGTTATGATCCATAGTGGCAAACGTAAGATCAGGCCTTCTCACTTTACGGCCGTTTAAGCGAAGTCCCTCAAACGCCTGCGGAGATGTTACCTCGTGGACGAGGTGCAGATCGATATAAATGAGATCCGGTTTTGACTCTTCACTATGAACAACATGTTTTTCCCAAATTTTTTCAATAATTGTTTTGCCCATCTTCCACACCTCACTGATACGCTGCTAAAATATGGTCTGAAACTAGTTCACACTCAATTTCGTTAATGACTTTTTCCGTCATTTCTGTCGTAGTCAATACTTTTCCGCCTTGGGTTTTAAACTCACCTGTGCCAAATCCGGCTTCCAATACTTTTTTGACTGCTTCTTCAATGGCATCTGCTTCCTGGTTCATGCCAAATGCCGTTCTCAGCATCATGGCACCGGATAAAATGGCTCCCAGCGGATTCGCTTTGTTCTGTCCGGCAATATCGGGAGCAGATCCGTGCACCGGCTCATACAGGCCGAATCCGTCTGCACGAAGGCTTGCTGAAGGGAGCATTCCAAGCGATCCGCAAATGACGGAAGCTTCGTCGCTTAAAATATCCCCGAACATATTCTCAGTTACAATTACGTCGAAAGAAGCTGGAGAAGTAATCAACTTCATGGATGTCGAATCCACGAGCATATGCTCATATTCCACGTCAGGAAATTCAACCGCAATTTCTTCCACAATTTTTCGCCATAGACGGCTTGACTCCAACACATTGGCTTTATCTACCGACGATACTTTCTTCTTGCGGAGTTTCGCCAATTCGAATGCAAATCTGACAACGCGCTCGATCTCTTCGCGTTTGTACACTAATGTGTCAACTGCTTCTTCATCCGTGTGATAGCTCGGTTCCCCGAAATAAAGGCCGCCTGTCAATTCCCTGACGAATACCAAGTCGACGCCTTCTGCAACTTCCTCCTTTAAAGGAGAAGAGGAAAGCAATGTTTTGTATGCTTGCACGGGTCTTAGGTTCACACTTAATTCAAAGTGCTTGCGAAGTTGAAGAAGCCCTTTTTCCGGCCGCAGTTCCTTTGGATAATGATCCCATTTCGGCCCTCCGATTGCTCCGAGTAAAATTGCATCACTTTCTTCGCATTTCCTGATGGTCTCTTCAGGAATCGGGTGACCGGCCTGGTCAAGGGCATCTCCGCCGAGTAAGCCATGCACCCACTCAAATTCGTGATGGAAGCGGCGGCCGATTGCATCCAAAACAGCCGTTGCCGCATTCGTTACTTCTTTGCCAATACCGTCTCCGGCGAGTACAGCTACCCGTTTCTTCATCCCGTTTTCCTCCTAATTTGTAATATTTTAAACTGATGTTGAAATAAGCTGTTTCATTTTCGATTGAAGCAAGTTTCTGTTAATGGCATTCAAGTAAGCTTTCGCAGATGCTTCCAATACGTCCTGTGCTGCTCCCCGGCCTGTAAATTCTTCGCCGTTGAATGTAAGGTTGATGACTGCTTCACCAAGGGCATCGCGGCCTTTGCCGATGGAAGAAACTCTGTAATCCAACACATGGACTTTTCCATCAATGATACGCTCAAGTGTATTGAAGATGGCTTCGACGCTTCCCGCTCCGTTGCAGGCATCTTCCAGTATCCTGCCGTCGGGCACTTTGACGCGGGCAGTGGCCATTGGGCTGTCCTCCGTACCGTAATGTACTTGAACGGATTCCAGTTCATAGATGGCAGCATCTTCATCTTTCAATTGCTGCTGGGTCAAAATGGTCCAAAGATCTTCAGATGTAATTTCTTTTTTACGGTCAGCCAATTGCTTGAATTCTTTAAATGCCTGATTGAGTGCTTCTTTGTCAAGCTGGAATCCCATGGACTTGGCACGGTCATTAAAGGCATGGCGTCCTGAATGCTTTCCGAGTACCAAGTTGTTTGATTCTTCGCCGATCAATTCAGGTGTGATGATTTCATAAGTTGTCGGCTCTTTCAAGACACCGTCCTGGTGAATGCCCGATTCATGGGCGAAAGCATTTTTACCGACAACAGCTTTATTCGCCTGGATTGCCATACCAGTCAACTGGCTGACAAGCTGGCTTGTGCGCTTAATTTCATTCAAGGTCAAACCCGATTGAATGTCATACGCATCTTTTCTTGTGTAAAGAGCAACCGCGACTTCTTCCAAGGCAACATTGCCTGCCCTTTCGCCAATACCGTTGATGGTTCCTTCCACCTGATCCGCTCCGTTTTCAATGGCGGCCAGAGTATTGGCTACAGCCATTCCCAAGTCGTTGTGGCAATGGGTTGATAATTTCACCTGATCGACATTCGGAACATTTTCCTTCATGTACTTGAACATGGCCCCGTATTCTTGGGGTGTTGCATATCCGACTGTATCAGGAAGGTTAATGACCGAAGCGCCTGCTTTAATCGCCTGTTCCACGATATGGGCAAGAAAATCCGGGTCTGAACGGGACGCATCTTCTGCAGACCATTGAACGATCGGGAAAAACTGTTTTGCGTATTTGATCGCCTGAACTGTTGTTTCGACGACTTGTTCAGGTGTCTGTTTCAATTTATAAGTCATATGGATGGGCGATGTCGCAATGAAGACATGAAGTCTTGGGCATTCAGCCACTTTTAGGGCTTCCCATGCTGCATCGATGTCTGATTTGACAAGGCGTGCCAATCCGGTGACAGATGAATTTTTGATCGTGGAAGCAATCTGCCTGACTGCATCCAGGTCGCCAGGAGAGGCGGCGGGGAATCCCGCCTCCATAACGTCCACTCCAAAGCGCTCCAGCTGCTTCGCTATTTCAAGCTTTTCGGCTGTGTTTAAGTTGACCCCTGCCGACTGCTCTCCGTCACGAAGCGTTGTATCAAAGATGTCAATTTTTCTCACTAGTTACCACTTCCTTGCCGGCTTTCTTTTTGCCTGCTTTGACAAACGGCATCATTTCACGAAGTTCTTGACCGACTTTTTCAATGAGGTGCTCACTTTCACGTTGGTTGATGGCGTTGAATTCAGGTCTGTTCAATTGGTTCTCAAGCAGCCAGCCTTTTGCAAACTTTCCTGTTTGGATATCATCCAGGATGTCTTTCATGCGCTCTTTTGTATCAGCATCGATTACACGCGGGCCGGATACAAAGTCTCCCCATTGCGCTGTATCAGAGATGGAGTAGCGCATACCTGCCAATCCGTCTTCGTACATAAGGTCAACGATCAATTTCAATTCGTGCAGGCACTCAAAGTATGCCACTTCCGGCTGATACCCAGCTTCTACGAGTGTTTCGAAACCCGCTTTTACAAGAGCTGTCGTACCACCGCAAAGAACTGCCTGCTCTCCAAAAAGGTCTGTTTCTGTCTCTTCTTGGAAAGTAGTTTCCAATACGCCTGCACGGGCGCTTCCGATTCCTTTTGCATAAGCCAAAGCGATGTCTCTTGCATTTCCTGAAGCGTCTTGGTAAACAGCGAACAGAGCCGGTACGCCTGCACCTTCCTGGAATGTACGTCTTACCAAGTGGCCAGGACCTTTTGGTGCTGCCATGAATACATCAACGTTTGCTGGTGGAACAATCTGGCTGAAGTGGATGTTGAATCCATGGGCGAATGCCAATGCTTTTCCTTCAGTCAATTCCGGTTTGATTTCATTTTCATAGACAACTGTTTGTCTTTCATCCGGAAGAAGAATCATGATGATGTCCGCTTGGGAAGCTGCATCCTTGACAGTGTATACTTCGTGTCCGTCTTCTTGAGCCTGCTCAAAAGACTTACCTGGTCTTACCCCAACGATTACGTCAAATCCGCTTTCTTTCAAGTTGCTTGCATGTGCATGTCCCTGGGAACCATAACCCATGATTGCGATTTTCTTTCCTTGCAGTACTGCCTCATTGATTTCGTTATTGTAGTAAACTTTTGCCATTTTAAATCCATCTCCTTTTATAATTGTAAAATTGATAATTGTGGTGCGTCTTGCTTTTGCTGCTCCCGGACAAAGGCGGTTGCCCCTGTCCTGGAAATGTCCTTGATTCCATATGGCTTCAATAGTTCGATGAATGCTTCGACTTTTGAAGGTTCGCCAGTGACTTGGACGGTGATGATATTTTTTCCAATGTCAATGACGGTTGCCCTGAACGGTTCGATAATGCTGTATACCTCGCTGCGAACCGGCGGCGGGCAAGACACTTTGATCAGTGCCAGCTCCCGGGTCACCGCTTTGTCGGTAATATCTGTCACTTTCAGTACGTCAATTTGCTTTTGCAATTGCTTTGAGAGCTGCTCCATTTTGGCCGGATCGTCGATCGGAACAATCAGCGTCATTTTGGAAATATTTGGGTTTTCTGTAGGCCCTACTGAGATGCTCTCAATATTGAATTGTCTTTTTGAAATCAGCCCGGTAATTCTGTTTAACACGCCGCTGTTATTGTTGACTGTCAAAGATACAACGCGTTTCATTCTCCCACCCCGATCATTTCATGTAGTCCTGTGCCTGGTGCAACCATTGGATATACATTCTCATCCTGTACGACGCGGCAGTCGATCAAAACCGGTTCCTTGCTGTTCAGCGTTTTTTCAAATACTTCCTTGGCCTCTTGCTCAGTTTCAACTTTATATCCTTTTATTCCATACGCTTCAGCCAGCTTGATGAAATCTGGCTGGTCAGGGATGAGGGATTGGGAATATCGCTCATCGTAAAATTTCTCCTGCCATTGGCGTACCATTCCTAGGGCCTTGTTGTTTAAGATGACAATTTTGATTGGAAGATTTAATTCTCTGACAACAGATAATTCCTGAAGACACATTTGGAATCCGCCATCACCTGAAATGGATACGACCGTTTTTTCAAGATCGGCCAATTGGGCGCCGATTGCTGACGGGAAACCAAAGCCCATCGTGCCAAGCCCTCCTGATGTAACCCAATGGTTCGGCCCGTTGAATCCGTAATATTGGGCGGCCCACATTTGATGCTGCCCAACGTCCGTTGTAACGATGGCATCGCCGCCGGTCATGTCATGGATCATTTTGACGACATGCGGTGAAGAAAGCTCATTTTCGTTGGAGACCGGTTTTTTAAACGGATATTTCTCCTTGTATTCCTGGATATGCTCAGTCCAGGAAGAAATATCAGGCAATTTGAAGTCCATTTCAACAAGCTGTTTCAAGACTTCCTTCGCGTCCGCAACAATCGGGATTTCTGTCGGAACATTTTTGCCGATTTCCGCCGGATCGATGTCGATATGGGCGACTGTTGCGTTCGGTGCAAAATGTTTCAGGTTCCCGGTCAACCGGTCATCGAAACGCGCTCCGAAGTTGATCAGCAGGTCGCATTCCGTGATGGCCATGTTGGATGCGTACGTTCCGTGCATGCCAGCCATTCCCAGGAATTGCGGATGGTCGCCGGGAATGCTTCCAAGGCCCAGGAGAGTATTTGTAATCGGAAACCCGGTTTTTTCGACAAATGCTTTTAAATCATCGGCGCCTTTTGAAAAAATAACGCCCGCACCGGCCAAGATAAGCGGTTTTTTAGCTGCCGACATGACATTGGCAAGTTTTTGAAGCTGTAAATAGTTCGGCTTCGTTGTCGGCTGATAGCCCGGCAAATGAAGCGGTTCATCCGGGTATTTTCCGGCCGTTTCTGTTGCGATGTCTTTAGGGATATCAATCAATACAGGACCGGGCCTTCCGCTATTGGCGATATAGAACGCCTCTTTGATGATGCGTCCAAGATCTTCAAGCTTCTTCACTTGGTAGTTATGTTTTGTGATCGGCATTGTAATTCCGACAATATCGGATTCCTGAAATGCATCTGTTCCAAGAACAGGACTTGCTACCTGTCCTGTAAAGATAACAAGAGGAATGGAATCCATCATCGCATCTGCGATACCTGTAACCAGGTTGGTGGCACCCGGTCCGGAAGTTGCGATGACAACACCCGGTTTACCGGTTACCCGTGCATATCCTTCCGCTGCATGGATGGCCCCCTGTTCATGTCTTGTCAAAATGTGTTTGATGGGGTTCTTATATAATGCATCGTAAATCGGAAGTACGGCGCCCCCCGGGTAGCCGAAAATGATTTCTACGTTCTCTTTCTGTAATGCCTCAATAAACAAGTCTGCCCCTGTCTTCACTTGTTCCTTCACGGCCGTGTCTGATTGTTGGCTGCCTGTTTTCATCGGGAAACCTATGCTCACCACTAGCGCCTTCCTTTCAATTTTTATTTTTTAGTGTATTTGCTAAATGTAAATATCCTAATTTCTTTACAACTTAAGGAATTGTGTCTAGCTCCAGGCGCCATCGGCTCGAGGTCACAAGCCGAATTGCTGTGGTGGCTGAAAAGCCGCCTCCTCGCAATTCGTCTTGTGCTTGTCGCCGATAGGCGGGCGCCTTGCGCTTTTCTAATAAAAAAAAGTTTTTTCAGCCCACACAAAAGGAGAACCTTTTATGCAGGGATGAAAAAACTTTCATGGTACCACCCTACTTTACAGTGTCAATCACTGACTTAAGAACAGCTTTCGTGCTGTTCATTGATAACGGGAACTCCTAAGCATCCCCGTGAATTCCTAGTCGCTTTCGCTTTCAGAATTCCGGCTCCAAGGCGATGTCGCGAATGACTGCATTGCCGGCTTCCAGCATGACCGGCTCTCTGTAAATGCAGGGCTTCACCCACTTTTTCCTTATCATTGCCTTCAATTTTATATTTTCATGACTCCGCCTGTGCTTGCGGATGTAACTAACTTCGAATATCTTGCCAAATATCCTTTTTTAATTTTCGGTTCAAACGGTTTTAATTGCTTTTTCCGTTCGGCCAATACTTCATCATCTACGAGCAATTGAATGGTACGGTTCACCAAGTCTATGAAGATTTCATCGCCGTTTTCAACCAATGCAATCGGTCCGCCTTCGGCAGCTTCCGGTGAAATATGTCCGATCGAGATGCCGCGTGAAGCTCCGGAGAATCGCCCGTCGGTGATTAATGCAACTTCTTTCCCGAGGCCTCTTCCGGCAATGGCCGATGTAGGAGCGAGCATTTCCGGCATTCCGGGTCCGCCTTTTGGCCCCTCGTAGCGGATGACCACTACATGGCCTGCCTGGACAGTTCCGTCGTTGATGCCCTTTTGCGCATCTTCCTGTGAGTCGAACACAATCGCTTTCCCGCGGAAAGTTTTAATGGACGGGTCGACCGCTCCTACTTTGATGACTCCGCCGTTTGGAGCGATATTTCCATAAAGGATGGATAATCCCCCAACTGGACTATATGCATTTTCCTTCGGCCTTATGACTTCAGGATTTTTAATCACATTGTCTTTTACATTTTCGTAAACCGTTTTGCCTGTGACTGTCATACGGTCCGCTTCAACCGCACCCATTTCACATAATTCGCGGATGATGGCACTGATTCCGCCGGCATCATGGATGTCCTGCATCGTGTAGTCTGAAGCCGGTGCGATTTTCGCCAAATATGGGACTCTTTCCGCAACTTCATTGATTCTAGATAAATCGTAATCTATTTCTGCCTCGTGTGCAATAGCCAATGTGTGTAAAACGGTATTGGTTGATCCGCCCATTGCCATGTCAAGCGCAAATGCATCGTCAATCGTGCGTTCGGTGACAAGGTCTCTTGGTTTGACGTCTTCTTTTACCATCCGGATCAAATGGCGGGCAGCTTCTTTGATCAGACGGTGCCTTTCATCTGAAGTTGCAACAATTGTGCCGTTTCCGGGAATGGTCATACCCAGCATTTCCATCAAAGAGTTCATGGAGTTGGCTGTGAACATTCCGGAACAGGAACCGCATGTCGGGCATGCGTTTTGTTCAATGTCCAATAGTTTTTCGGCCGTCATTTTTCCGGCATGATAGGCACCGACGCCTTCGAATACCGAAGTCAATGTTAACGGTTCTCCCTCGGAAGACGTTCCGCCTTCCATCGGTCCGCCGGATACAAAGATTGACGGAACATTTGTCCTGAATGCAGCCATCAACATGCCGGGTGTGATTTTATCACAGTTCGGAATGTAGAAGACCCCGTCAAACCAGTGTGCGTTAATGACTGTTTCAGCAGCATCCGCAATCAATTCGCGGCTCGGGAGTGAATAGCGCATGCCGATATGTCCCATCGCGATGCCATCGTCCACTCCGATTGTGTTAAATTCAAACGGTACCCCGCCTGCTTCCCAGATCGCTTCTTTGACAACTTCCGCAAAGACATTCAAATGTTTATGTCCCGGAATAATATCAATATATGAATTACAGACACCAATAAATGGTTTGTCCAGATCTTTTGTTTTAATACCGGTAGCATAAAGCAAGCTTCGGTGAGGGGCACGATCGATCCCCTTTTTTATCATATCACTTCGCATCGTCATCCCCCTCTAATCTTAGCTGACATGTAATGATTCGCTGTAAACTTTTACTCCATCTGTCAAAGTTACTTCCCGAAAAGCTGCAAGCAGATCTTTTGTCACAGGACCCGGCCTGCCTTCTCCGATGACACGTCCGTCCACTTTTACAACAGCAATGACTTCCGCTGCCGTTCCTGTCAGGAAGACTTCGTCCGCTGTATAAACGTCATGTCTTGTGAACATCGCTTCTTCAACTTCATAGCCTTTCTCTTCCGCAATCTCGATGATGGTATTTCGGGTAACCCCCACGAGCGCACCGACATGCCCCGGAGGGGTTAACAGCTTATCACCTTTTACTAAAAATATATTATCAGCGGAACCTTCAGCCACGTACCCTTGGTCATTCAGCATTAATGCTTCTTGTACGCCGGCAAGGTTTGCTTCTATTTTTACGAGAATATTATTTAAGTAGTTTAAAGATTTAATCATTGGATTGAGTACATCCGAACGGTTGCGCCGGGTGGCCACTGTTGCGATTTCGATTCCTGAATCGTACAATTCTTGAGGGAAAATCCGAAGCGGTTCGGCAATCACAATCACAGATGGCTTCCTGCAGTTTGCCGGATCCAGTCCAAGATCTCCGACTCCACGAGAAACGACCAGGCGAATATACCCATCTTTCAGATTATTCTTTCGGAGAGTTTCCACAAGAATTTGTGTCATTTCCTCCTGAGTATACGGTATATCAATCATAATGGATTTTGCGGATTCATAAAGGCGGACAAGGTGCTCATTCAGGCGAAAAATATTGCCGCCATAAGAACGGATTCCTTCAAAAACACCATCCCCATACAAAAATCCATGGTCATATACCGATATAACGGCTTCTTCTTTATTCACATAGCTGCCGTTGAGGAATATCCACTGCTCACTCACCTTTGTTCGCCCCTCTCGCACATTTGTCGTTTGTGGATGTAATATATTGTTCCTAATCATAACGCTGATTATTTGTTTCGTCAACCATTTTTCAGAATCTTGTAGCTGTTGGAAAACCGGCAAAAAAACCTGTATCCGTTTACATTGCGGTCATGCCAACGTTCTCCATTTTGAGCATTTTTAAATTTTTTTCAGCGGAATTTTCAGTCTGCAAATTATGGAGTTCTGCGTCCGTATTTCTACTGGATTCGACGAACTAAAGTCATATTCTCATATTGCAGATTACAAAAACGGACATTATGAGGTAAAATGAAAAGAAATCGATGGTTTTGAGACAGGTGATTTCAGATTGATTTATCAGTTAAGGATATTAAAAGGCTTGTTTTATCCAAATAGAAGTTTATTCCAATTGGAGAAAGCAGAGGCTGTTTATGGACTTCGGCCTAATATTTTGCTTTTATTTTTCTTAAGTGCTCTTGTTTTCAGCGTTTCAGGGCTTGCTGGTATCGGCTCGCATGTTATTTCATCTGAGTTGACGGCGGTTCCGGGCGGGGTGTTTGAATGGCTTAAAAGCTATTTTGTTTTGGGCCGCTTTATTCAGGGGCTTCTTTATGCAGCCTTGGTTATCTTCTTTCAAGCGCTCTGGTTTTGGACGCTTACAGATGCCCCGTATCCTAAACTCGTTGTTTTGCAAGCTTTTATACTTCCAATTCTCCTATTGGAGCAGATTGTCAACATTGTACTGGCCGTGCAAATGAACCTTCCTTGGTTTTCATCCCCGTTTTCCCTCGGGCCGGCTGCTCATTACATCACTGATAAACGATTTTTAATTTATTTTCTTGGCTGTATCTCTTTATTTAAAATTTGGGTGATTTCGATCCAGCTTTACGGTTTGCGAATTTTAAGCAGCCGCCGCCGGCTGACATCGTTTTTTATCATCCTTGGCATCCATGTCATATTTTGGCTCGGTACGGCGTTTCTCGCATTTCTTAATTTTAAAAAGATCTTATAATGAAAGTGTGCTGTGACAATGAATAAGTGGCTTCGTTTAGCAGTTGTATTGGGAATAATCATTTTTCTAACGGCAAACATTACGCTAATCGGCAGAGAGAAAAGCAAAGTCAGCCGCATTAATCATATTACAGACTGGTCCCAAATCAGGGAAACGGACATTGTTGATTCAATGCCTGTTGATGGTGTCATTGCGGAAGCCGAAACATACTATGTAATGGCCGAAAAGGATGAAACCATAGAGGAATTCTATGTAAACGAAGGAGATTTTGTCGAAGAAGGTACTCCTTTATTTAATTATCAAAGTGACGACATTGACCGTCATACCGCTATGCTGGATGGAGAGATAGAGAGCCTGCAATCTAAGAAAAACAGTATCCAATCCCTGATCAATAATTTAAAATCAATGACCCCTCCTGTTACACCGAATCCACGTTCTACGGATTCTTATAAAGATTATGATATCGATTCTCGACTTCTACTTGACATCTTTCGGGACGACTTTAATCAGGCCGAATGGAAGCAGGCCATTGAAAAAGAAATCGGAGAAAAAACATTGGAAATGGAAAAGATTGAAGCTGATATAAAAAAACTCGAGCAACAAAAGGATTCGTATTTAAGTGATAAGGATAACCTGTCAATTACAAGCCCTATCACAGGGATTGTAAAGGAAATAAACCCGGATTCACCAAAAGTCATAACGATCGCATCTGATGAAACAGTGTTCAAGGGAGAGCTCAGCGAGGAACAGCTTTCTCAAGTAAACGAAGGGATGGCAGTGAATATCCTTTCCAATTTATTTAAAGGACGCTTAACAGGGGAAATCAGCCAGATCGTTAAGCTGCCAGCCAACGGATCGGACCATAATGATAAAAGCCTTTACCCTTTTACAGCCACTTTTGAACAAGAAGACGAAGATGTACATATCGGTTACCATGTGACAGCAGATATTATCTTAGAAGAAGCGAACGACGTTCCCGCCGTTCTTGGAAAAAGCATTCGGAGTAATGGGGAAAAATCTTATATTTGGATACTGAACGAAAAGGGGATTGTTGAAAAGCGGAAAGTTGCTACAGGTTTGGAAGTGGGCAACCTTTATGCAATTACAGAAGGCGCAGAAGCAGAGGAGTTTTACGCGACTGATCAGCGAGAGGCAATAAAACAGGCGCCGTTCATCACCCCATTGAACCTTTATAAATTAGATAAAGCCGCCATAAAAAATATCTCACGAAAAAAAGCTATCAAATATATTTTCATTGGTTTACTTCAGCAATAAAATACTAAAGGCCGGATACTCAAATCAGAGGCCCCGGCCTTTTTCTTACTAAGTAAGAAAGTATAAGATGTTTTAGCTTTAAAATTTTGAACAAAGCCTTTTGTTGTCTAGCTCCAGCGCCTATCGACTAGCAGACTTCGCACCTCCTCCTACGATAAGTCAACATCGGCTCGTTCCTCGCCGTGTTTCCTTTATCTCGTCGGAGGCACTCCAGTCTGTACGTCGATGGGCAAGGCGCTTGCGCTTTTCTTTATTTATTGCGCTCTAATTTGCTTGCTGCCTCTTTATCCAGAATGATGACAGCATTTGAATGGTTTTGCAGGACAGAGGCAGGGCAGTCAACCGTAACAGGCTCATCGATCATTCTTCTTACCGCTTCCGCTTTGGCTTCTCCAAAGGCGAGCATCAAAACCTCTTTAGCGGACATGATGGAGGAAATGCCCATTGTAATAGCCTTCGTAGGAACATCTTCCTCTTTATCAAAAAATCGTTTATTGGCCTCTCTCGTAGATGGTGTCAACTCAGTAATATGCGTCACTGAATCAAAGGAGGTGCCCGGCTCGTTAAACCCTATATGGCCGTTTGGCCCCATGCCTAATATTTGGAGGTCAACAGGATGGTTTTTAAGAATTTCCTCGTAGCGCTCACACTCTTTTTCCAGATCCTCAGCCACACCATTAGGAATATATGTTGCTGAAAAATTCATATATTTGAACAATTCCTCATTCATATAGTAGTTATAGCTCTGGGGATCGGACGGCTCCAACCCGACATATTCATCCAAATTGACAGTCGTTACATGTGATACATCAATATCCGTACTGCGGAGTTTTTCATAAAGTTTTAAAGGGGTGCTTCCTGTGGCCAGCCCGATTGTTTTCAGTCCTGCTTCCAAACGTTCCATAACAATGTCAAAAGCGGCTTTTGTAGCTTCTTTGGGGCTATCGAATATTAACACATTCATACTTTTTCCTCCTCGCATATCTCCGCGCTTTTACAATTTCACATTTATCGTAACTACGGATTACCCAGTCATAGATCAATGTATGACACTTGGAACCAATCCCAGTAAGTCATTCAACAAACCACGACTGAACATTTATTAATTATAAAGCTCATTATTTTTCGTTACAATAAAAAACTTTCGTTACTATAAAAAAACAGAGATATCCAAAAAACCTTGCTTATTTCAAATGAAAATGGCAAGGTTCATAATCTATCAAATTCCGTCCAGGGCCTGCTTCAAATCCTCCCAAATGTCTTCCCATGCTTCAAGGCCGACGGACATTCTGATTAATGTGTCAGAGATCCCCATTTTTTCCCGTTCCTCTTCAGGGACAACAGAGTGAGTCATTGTCGCCGGATGCTGAATCAATGTCTCGGTATCACCCAGACTGACAGCAAGGCGAATGAGTTTCACCCGGTTTAAAATGGCCTGAGCATCCTCTTTACTTCCCTTGACTTCGAAACTGATCATTCCTCCCGGCAGCTTCATTTGTCTTTTGGCAAGCTCATACTGGGGAAAATCCGGATCTCCAGGGTAGAACATTCGTCCAACCTTTGGGTGTGCTTTTAATTTGTCAGCGATCTTTTCGGCGTTTTCACAGTGGCGGTCGAGCCTCACCGCTAATGTCTTCAAGCCGCGCAGCAGCAGCCAGGCGTCTAATGGAGACATAATTCCCCCAATATCCTTCCTCATCGTGACGCCCATCTCCGCTATCTCCTCTTTATCAGCGCCTACGACAATACCTGCAACTACATCACCGTGGCCTCCGATATACTTGGTAGCACTGTGGACAACATAGTCGCATCCCAAGGAAAGCGGCCGCTGCAGATAAGGTGAACAAAATGTATTGTCAACGACAACACGTACGCCGCGTTCCTTTGCAATGCTTACAATCATTTCAAGGTCAACCAGCTTCATTGTTGGATTGATAGGCGTCTCAACATAAATCACTTTCGTATTGTCACGAATAGCCGCTCTGACCGTTTCTTCACTGTCCATGACAATCAAATCATGGTCGATATCATATTTTTTCTTCATTAATTGTAAAAGGCCAAATGTACATCCATAAATTCCGTCAGAACATAAGATATGGTCGCCGGTATTCGTCAAATGGAAAAGCGTAGCGCTGACCGCCCCCATTCCTGAAGCAAATGCAAGCGCTGCCCCTCCCTGCTCAAGAACGGTCATCCTTTCCTCAAGAGCGGTCACAGTCGGGTTTCCCAGCCTTGAGTAAATATGTCCGTCCGATTCTCCTGCAAACCGTCTTTCTCCTTCTTCGGCGGATGGAAATGTATATGTCGAAGTTTGAAAAATGGGCGGAACAAGACTGCCCAGATGATCGGATGGCTTATACCCCGCATGAATGACATCTGTTTCAAATTGATTCTTTTTTGCCAAGTCAAAAACCTCCTGAAAATCCTTCTTAATCTTATTCTATGATATAGGCCCGGAGATGAAAAGAAAATCATTTATTTATACTGGTAAAATATGGTTGTATTATTAAAATAATGTAACATTTTGTATTATTTACATGGATTGTGAAGTATTTATGCTAAACTGGCTAATAAGCTATAATTATTAGGGGGAATAATTTGTGCGGAAAAAGTTAGTAGGCGGCGTGGCTACAGTAGCATTAATGGCAACTTTTTCTGGAAAAGCTTCGGCAGCAAGCCATGAAGTAAAGCCCGGGGACAATCTTTGGAAAATAGCAAGCCAATACAAAACAACCGTAAATAATATTAAAAAGTTGAATGGTTTAAGCAGTGAAGTCATCTATCCGAAGCAAGTTTTGAAAGTGTCACAGGGAAGCGGCGGCACATCATCTGCACCGGCACCAAAGCTATCAAACGCTTCCAACTCCAGTTCATCAACTAAAAGCAGCGGCGCCAATGCTGGTACATATAAGGTTGTATCCGGCGATACACTTGGCCGTATAGCGGCTAAATACGGGACAACCGTCACAAAGTTAAAGCAGGCAAACGGGTTAAAGTCGGATTTGATTTATGTAGGGCAAGTCCTTCGCCTAAATGGCAGCTCTTCGTCTGCACCGGCACCGAAGCCATCAACCGCTTCCGGCTCCAGTTCATCAGCTAAAAGCAGCGGCGCCAATGCTGGTACATATAAGGTTGTATCCGGCGATACACTTGGCCGTATAGCGGCTAAATACGGGACAACCGTCACAAAGTTAAAGCAGGCAAACGGGTTAAAGTCGGATTTGATTTATGTAGGGCAAGTCCTTCGCCTAAATGGCAGCTCTTCGTCTGCACCGGCACCGAAGCCATCAACCGCTCCAAGCTCCGGTTCATCAACAAGCAGCAACAGTGGCAGTGCTAGTACACATAAGGTTGTATCCGGCGACACACTTGGCCGTATAGCGGCTAAATACGGAACAACCGTAACACAGTTAAAACAGGCAAACGGGTTAAGATCGGATTTGATTTATGTAGGGCAAGTCCTTCGCCTAAATGGCAGCTCTTCTTCCGCAGCCTCTTCCGGAAGCGCCGGAAAACAAACAGCTGCCTCGGTGTCAAACCCGGTGAAAAAAACCGGCAGCGTGGTCGATGCGGCCAAACAGCATGTTGGAACTAAATATGCCTGGGGCGGGACATCTCCCGCAGGATTTGATTGCAGCGGATTCATTTATTATGCATTTAAACAAGCGGGCCACAACATAAGCAGATTAGGTACGGACGGATACTATAACCGCTCACATTATGTAAAAAGTCCTCAACCCGGAGATTTGGTATTTTTCAAAAATACATATCGCAGCGGCATTTCACATATGGGAATCTACCTGGGAAGCAACCAGTTCATCCATGCAGGAAATAACGGAGTTGAGATTACCAGCCTTAATAATTCATACTGGAAAAGCAAATTCGACGGATTCAAAAAGTTTTATTAGAACAAAAACCGTAACGCGAATAAAAGCGTTGCGGTTTTTTATTTTTTTGAGAATATATGCGTTATGCCTGGCTCCAGGCGCCTTGCACTTTTCTTTTCACCCTCGAATAAATTCATTTTTCCTTCCAATAATAAGACCATCCAGCATAAATTGGAGGTAAATGATGTTTAAAAGACTGATCATTGCTGTTTTAATATATTCTTTTAGTTTTGCTATGCCTTGTAACGCAGAAGCCTCTTTGAAGGAGGGCAGCCGGAAGAATGTCATCTTCATGATAATGGACGGAACTAATTCGGACGTCATTACATTGGCAAGGCATTATAAAGGCAAACCGCTTGCATTGGATGAAATATTGACAGGAGGAGTCCGTACCTATTCCTTACGTTCAGCCATTACCGACTCAGCGGCAGCTGCAACCGCCATGGCAACCGGACATAAAACGACCGTGGATTTCATTGGTATGATTCCCGTTAAAGAAAACAGAGGACGGCCTGTCGCAAACGTTTTAGAAGCCGCAAAAGAAAAAGGCCTTGCAACGGGGATCATCGCCACAGCCCCTATTCAGCATGCCACACCCGCCGCTTTTTCAGCGCATTCTAACAGCCGCCATCAAATGAAAGAGATCGGCGTTCAGCAGGCCCATCAAAATATCGATGTCATGCTCGGCGGAGGAAAAAAATATGCATTTATTCCGGATCATATTTCCACAAAAACAGAAATGATGAATTCAAACGGTTTGCGGCTTCACGGCTTTTTTTCCGAAGAGGACATTGCCTATGAGTTCGACAGAAGAAAGCTTCATCCTGAACAGCCTTCCCTTGCCGAAATGACTAAAAAAGCGCTGCAGACACTTGCTCAAAACCCTAACGGTTTTTTTCTCTTTATCGAGGGGAGCAAAGTTGATTTTGCCGGACACAAAAATGACCCGGTCGGAATGGTCAGTGAGGTTCTGGCATTTGATGAAGCTGTTAAAGAAGCATTGCAATTTGCAATAAAAGATCAAAATACCCTTCTAATCGCTGTCGCAGACCACGGAAACAGCGGATTGACAATGGGTAACAGACAGACGGACCAATCGTATCCCGAAACACCGCCGGAACATTTTACAGAACCTTTGAAGAAAGCTTCGCTTACCGTGACAGGTGCTGTATCCCAATTAAAAAGAAACAAATCAAATATGAAAGATGTCCTGGAAAGCTACGGATTGGATGATCTCTCGCAATCTCAGATAGAACGGATTAAAAAAGCGGAGGACATTGAAAAAGCGATGGTTCAATTAATGGCCGAACGTGCCCACTTGGGTTTTACCACCCGAGGCCATTCGGGTGAAGACGTCTTTTTATACAGCTATGGCGGTAAGGGAGTGCTGCATAAGCCTCAGGGCCTCATTAATAATACGGAGTTGCCTGAATATGTCATTAAACATCTTGGGCTTTCCCCGCTTTCCGAACTTACGAAAAAAAGGTTTGTCCCAGCCGGGGATTATTATGTACAAATGGGATATAACACAAAAATAAAAGCTGATAAAAACAAACAAGCCATCTTTATAGCCGAAAAAAACGGGAAAATCATTCAATATCCAGCCAACCGAAATGTCAGGATAGTGAATGGCAAAAAAGAGACTTTAAAAGGGATTACCGTATATAACGGGAAAGATTTTTGGATTCCGAAGCCGTAAGAAAAGCGCAAGGCGCGCAGCCTTGGGCGCAAAGCTAGACAAGCGCTGAAGAAGGCGTAGTTTGTTTCATCAGCGCTTGGCTTAATCCTTGCGCCGATGGCGCCTGAAGCTGGACAAGTAAAAAAGACCAGCCAATCGCAGCTGGTCTTCCATTTTGGGGGCGGCCAAACGAGGATACAATTAAATTGGATGATTGAGGCTGAAAATGGATGGATCAATGTTTCTCTAGGAGGTTATAAGGATTTGCTGAAGATTGTTCGGGTGTCTGTTGATTTAAGAGAAGTTCAAGTTGATGAACCCGTTGGGAAAGAGTATGGATTTTCTGGTTGGCTTTTCCAAGCTTGAAAATGAGGTCACTGACAAGGAGTTCCAGCGAATCACCTTGACCGGCTCTTCTCAAATGTTCACCTCCTTAGCCTGCAGGCTGGCTTGAAACAGCAGGCCTTTCATCTTTTGTTCGCCCTCCCATGAATTTCACTGAATCAGCAACGACTTCGGTAACATAGACCTTTTTTCCATCATGATCTTCGTAATTTCTCGTTTGAATTTTCCCCATGATTCCGACGATGGAACCTTTACTGCAATACTTGGCGGTATTTTCAGCAATCTTGTTCCAGAGGGTGCAAAGCACAAAGTCTGCATCAAATTCACCTTGGGCGTTTCGGTAATGGCGGTTAAGCGCAAGTGTAATATTCAAAACCGCTTTTCCTTCCACCGTGTAACGAAGCTCCGGATCTTTTGTCAGCCTCCCGACCAATGTTACCTGATTTATCAATTGATCACTCCTTTTTGTTTGGTACCCATATTTTATAAGCGATCCTTCGGGATGTAAAATGCTCAAAAATCATTTTTCCCCGAGAAATACACCTAAAAAATAAACTATTCCTATAATCAAATTTCGATTTTCATTATATTTTTTTGCCTATAAAAGAATATTGGATGTTTTTAAAAAAAGATCAAACTTTGAAGGACCGTGTCGAATAAAGTGGTCTCTTATAACTATGTAGTGAAAATGAGAAAATGATATACTTTAAAAAAGAACATATGGAGGAGACTCGATTTGAAAACTTTTAAAATCGTAGCCCTGCAAATAGTCGATGATCAGCGGGAAGCAAAAAACATACCGCTTACAGATGGTTTGATCATCAATAAGGAGAATGAAGAAGGAAGCTGGATCATTGAGGCATATATCGATAACCGGTTTCAATCGTATTTCGAGTCTATTCATGAAAAAGGAGAGCCATTTGAAATTCGGGTGATCATCACCCATGCTGCCAACGATCCAGCCCCATTTACCGTTTCAATTCACTCCATCAGACCGGTGAAGGACCACATCAGCGTTTTGTTTACGGGCCGACTGAGCAAGCGCCGGAACGAATACTTGGAATTGCTGTTGGACGATCTGATAAAAGAAGGGTTGAGCGGAGAAACATTATTAAAGGAGTTCAAGGCAAGAATGAGAATGAAGCAGCCTGTTACCAAGAAATAAATAAAAAGCGGGGAATCCCGCTTTTTATCTGTTATCGTCTTCATCCATGCGATAATTGTTGTTGTCCAAATCATTGTTATCCGTATTAACGCCGTCATTGTTGTCCAGGTTGTTGTCGTTATTCAAATCGTTGTTATCGTTGACGCCATTATTGTCATTGACGTCGTTGTTGTCCTGGACACCGTTATTGTCATTTGGCGGAGGCGGCTCTTGGTTATTATTTGCGCATCCCGCGAAAAGCAGCGATGTGAGGGCGACTGCCCCAATGATTTTTCCGAACTTTGGATTCATTTTGGTAAGCTCCTTTCAGATTTTTAGGCCCACATCATGTGGGTAAGATCGGCTCAGACACTAGGGCCTGTTTGGCCTGATTTTAGCTTTCCCAAATTCCCCAAATTCTTCAATCTTTTTTCGAAGATTTTCCATGAATCCCCTCCTACTTGGTTCTTTATCCATTATTCCCCAATGGCAAACATGATTTCAGTTTCGCAGACAATCTCTTCACCGACCCGAGCAGTGCCTTTCCCTTTGCCGATTGGGCCTTTCACCCGAATGATTTCCACTTCCAAATGAAGCTGGTCGCCTGGTTTCACCTGACGCTTGAAGCGGCATTTATCAATTCCTGTAAAAAAGGCAAGCTTTCCGCGATTTTCCTCTTTTTTAAGCATGGCCACTGCACCAACTTGAGCAAGCGCCTCAACAATTAAAACACCAGGCATGACGGGATAATCCGGAAAATGCCCATTGAAAAATTCCTCATTTGCCGTTACATTTTTCAATCCGGCTGCCCGTTTGCCTTCCTCAATTTCAAGGATCCGGTCGACGAGTAAAAACGGGTAGCGGTGCGGAATAATTTCTTTTATTTGCTGAATATCCATCATGATTCATTCCTCCAAAATAAATAGTAAAAAAAGGCTGAGACAGCCTTTACTTTTCCTTATTTACAATGTCGATAATATGAGTCCATGTTTCTTTTTTTAAAGCATCCTGCGGTTTTCCGTCACCGATGACAGCATATCCTGTCACGACGCCTGCAATCAAACACACCGCGGTTAAAAAAATGACAATCAAAACCTTCAGCCAAATGGGGATGAGCCGGACCTTGACCTTTTTTAAAGGCTCTTCCATATTTTTTTCTTTGTTTCGCTTTTTATCCATTTGCTCACGTGTCTTAGATTGATCTTTGCTGATAAATTTAGCCGACATAGAAAAAAACTCCTTTTGGCCATTTGAATAAACGAAGAAAGTTAACGTATTCCATTGATCAGACCCATCATTTGGTCTGCAAGAGTGATGGATCTGGACTGGAACTGAATTGACCGCTGTGCAGCCATCATGTCCGTCATCTCTTTTCCGATATCTACATTGGAAGCTTCCAATACACCCTGCTGAAGGGAGATTTCCTGCCTTCGGGCCCCGTTCAAATCAGCATAAATCTGATTTGCATTATTATCCGCACCATCAGGCAGCCCTATAAGCGTATTTCCCTTCTGTTCCATGTACTGGGGCTTGTTTAGAGCTATTACGCCCAATTGGAATGCGATATTCCCGCCATTATCCATTCTTGCTTCCAACAGACCAGGCCGGACCATTTGAACCTCTTCAACTTTTCCGGGAAAAGTAATCACTTGGTTGTTTTCATCTAAAACCGGATGACCGTCCTTTGTTGCGAGCATCCATTGGCCTCCGGCATTCACAATATCGAGTTCACCATTCCGGGTAAAACGGATTTGGGGCACGCCGCCTTCCTGGACCCTTACTTTTAAATATTGATTCTCTTTTGTAAAAGCAACATCAAGCGGGCGGCCGGTTGTTTTCAATGAACCCTGCTTGGAAAGCATCGCTGTTTGGGAAATCCTTGCGCCGGGGCTTTGGCGGATTCCCAGGGGTGACTGTCTGCCGGTTTCTAGCCCGGCGGAAGAATAGTTGTTGATTTGCTGAGCCATCAAATCAGCAAAGGAGGCTTCCCTTGTCTTATAACCTGCGGTTTCAGCGTTTGCCATATTATGGCCGATCAAATCAACTTGTTTTTGTAATTGTCCAAGTGTATTAACGGCCGTTATCATTGTTCTATTCACTCTTCTTCACCCTCTTATCCGTTGACCCTTCCGACTTCATTGACTGCTTTGTCCAGGCTGCGGTCATAAGCCTGCACGACTTTCTGGTTTGCCTCAAATGTTCTGTAAGCCGTGATCATGTCAGTCATCGAGCGTGTAATATCAACATTCGATTTTTCAACAAACCCTTGAGAAACGGCAAAATCAGCATTTTGGGCAAACGGAAGGGCAGTGTTATTTTCCGTCCTAAAAAATCCGTCACCGTCTTTGGCAAGATTCTCCGGATTATCTGTCAGCACGATTCCTAAACGGGCTACTTGTGCACCGTTTTCTGTAATCCTGCCCGCTTCATCCACCTCGAACTCCTCGCTGGCCACCCGAATCTGATTACCGTTTACATCAAGGACAGGCCAGCCGTTTTCCGTTGTTAACACGCCCGACGGATCGACTGTAAATCTGCCGTTCCGTGTATATTTCACCTGGCCGTTCTGTTCCACTGAGAAAAAAGCAGTTCCATCCGCCCGATCCAATAGTGCAAGATCGGTAGACCGCTCGGTCTGAATGGTATCGCCCTGTACAAAACGCGGGATCATCTCCTGGACATATACGCCTGTATGCAGTCCTCCTACCCGATTCGTCCGGCTTTTTCCGGCATTGAAGCGTTCAATAAGCATTTCCGGAAAGGCCCGGACATGTGAATGGTCCGCTTTATATCCCGGTGTTTGGGCGTTTGACATATTATTCGTTAACATTTCCGTCTTTCGCTGCGAAGCATACATTCCTGATGCTGCTGTAAAAAGGCCTCTTAACATTGATCATGCCCCCGTTTAAACAATACTGCGCCTGTCGATCTTATCAATATTTTCCAGCATGATGCCTGTCCCGATCGCAACCGCATCCATTGGCTCATCAGCCACTAAAACCGGTACGCGCAGCTCCTCTGCAAGCAATTGGTCAATTCCATGAAGAAGCGCTCCGCCGCCTGTTAAAATGACACCTCTGTCAATAATATCTGCGGAAAGCTCCGGCGGAGTTTTTTCCAATACATTTTTTGCAGCCTGAACGATAACTTCAACCGATTCCTTTAAAGCCCCTTCTATTTCCTTTGAATTAACAGTGATCGTGCGCGGAAGTCCATTGACCAAATCCCGTCCGCGTATTTCCATTTCCTCATCACGGGCACCAGGGAAAACCGTACCAATATTGATTTTGATATTTTCTGCTGTCCTTTCCCCGATTAACAGCTTGTACTCTTTTTTAACGTAATTTAAGATCTCGTTGTCAAAATTGTCGCCTGCCATTTTTATAGAAGCGGACGTCACAATGTCGCCCATCGAAAGCACAGCCACATCCGTAGTGCCTCCGCCGATATCGATAACCATGTTTCCGCTCGGCTGAAAAATATCCATTCCTGCACCGATTGCGGCAACTTTAGGTTCTTCCTCAAGGTAAATTTTCTTTCCTCCGCTTTTTTCCGCCGCTTCCTTGATCGCTTTCTGTTCCACGCTTGTAATGTTCGTCGGGCAGCAAATAAGAATGCGGGGCTTTGATAAAAATCCCTTCACATTCAATTTATTGATAAAATGCTTCAACATTGATTCCGTAACATCAAAATCGGCAATGACCCCATCCCTCAAAGGGCGAATGGCTACAATATTTCCCGGCGTCCTTCCAACCATGCGCCTTGCCTCCTCGCCGACCGCAAGGACTTTATTCGTATTCTTATCTATAGCCACAACCGATGGCTCATTCAAGACGATTCCCTGCCCCTTTACATGAATCAGAACATTAGCCGTTCCCAAGTCAATGCCGATATCTTTTGCCAACATTTTTCGATCCCTACCTTCATATATTAAAAACTTCATTATGTACATTTCCGATGAACACACATATCCCTAATTATATATATTATCATACCCCGGACCTAAAAAGGAATGAAGGATTGACAAAATATTAGGTTTTTTGACATATAGAAAAGCGGAGACGCCTTGCTCAGCCCCGATAAGCATAAGACGAACGCTTGCGAAGGCGTACTTTGCCTTCAATGGCTTTTTCCCGAAGAAAATCAAAGAAGAAGGCCCGCGATTTACTGCCTTCCTCAGCATAAAACTATTTTTGAAGCTCAGCTTTTTTGTACTTTTGTTTGGTCGCTTCTCCCCCCCTGAGATGCCTGATTGATTTATGATATTCCAAAATGCCTTTCACCTGGTTGGCAAGCTCCGGGTTCAATTCCGGCAGCCTTTCTGTCAAATCTTTATGGACAGTACTTTTGGATACGCCAAACTCTTTCGCAATCATGCGAACCGTTTTTCTCGTCTCCACGATATACTTTCCAATCTTGATCGTTCGCTCTTTGATGTAATCGTGCACACCACTCGCCCTCCCTGAATTGGATGTGAGGAGTGTGAAATGAGACTCGTCTTTTGTATATACATGCTGGGTCTGCTTTATTGGAACCTCCCATCTGTTCCACAGCATACTGTACGGATAGGAAATCATCTTTTGCAAATCAAGCTCCTAGTACGGGAAATAAACAAATATTGAATTCAATGTAGGCTCTATTTAAACGATTACTCACCTCAAGCACTCTCTGTTTTTATCGTGTTGGTATCATCTTATTTGTCCAGATGATGATATATGCTCGAAAAAGACAATAAGGACAAGGCGGTGGACAAATAATTTTATGATAAAAACGAATATTGGAAAGGCCATTGAAAATAAGAAAAGCGGAAGGCGCCTGAAGCTAGACATATCACATCATATCGTTTCCCAAACAAATAAAAAGACAGGCCAGAAAAAATTCGCCTGTCTCGATATCAATTATTCATCTGTCATTTGGGATGACTGACCATCTTCATCTGTATCAGTCTCTTGGGACTGATTATCTTTCTCTGCATCAGTCTCTTCGGATTGGACATCTTTCTCAACTTCAGTCTCTTGCTGATTGGACTCCCCTGCTGCAGGGTTTTGTTCCGTTTCACCGGATGCATCTTCCTGCTTGTCCGTGTCAGCTGTTTCATTGTCTACTTTTTCAAAAGCGGTGAATGGCTGCCCGAAAAAGTCGAGCGGATTGAGTGCCGTGTTGTCTTTCCGAATTTCAAAATGCAGATGGTTTTTGGCTTCCTTATTAAATTGGCTTGTTCCTGACGTGGCAAGCTTCTGCCCCTGCTTGACAGTATCGCCGGATTTCACCTGCATGTCTTTGACTGATTGATAGATCGTCTTCACACCATTTTCATGTTCGACTTCAATCACATTTCCAAGCAGGGAATCATTCCGGGCTGCAGTCACCTTCCCGCTGAGGGAAGCTATTACTTCAAACTCCGAGCCGTCCTTCATGGCAATATCGACCCCCATGTTAGGGCGATATTTATTTCCATCTACAATGAGTGCTGCTTCCTGCTCTTCCGCTGCCGCATCGGCGTCAAAAAATTGTGTAATGTATTCCACTTTTTCTTCATTCTTTACAGGAACAGAGACATTTTCCAGGGACTGATTGACCTCTACGACTGTATCATCGTTCATTCCGGTCAGCTCTTTGCTTTCCTCCGTCAAATTAGGCTTATCAGCCGTATTTTTGCCGGCGGTCTGGTACCAGAATATCGTGGAAATGAGCAATGCAGCACTGGCAAGATAGATTGCCGGAAAAACCCACCGCTTTCTAAAAAAGTTTTTTAGAGAAGATCGCTTCTTTTCTTCCTCTCTCATTTTCATCACCTCTGCCATCATTGTGAACAGAAAGACAGAATAATATACTTGAAAATGAGAAAAACACTTCTTATTTTCTGATATTATGTGTTTTTTATACAGAAAAATGGATTTTCCCTGCATATTCCCTCATTTTTAAAAAACCGGCATTCCCCTTTGGGGCTGCCGGCTTTTCATTATTGGGTCGAAGCCATCCTTTTATCAAAAAACTGGCTTACATTTGATATCGTTACACCCTGATAATAATGACTGACAATATCATCGTATTTTCGACCTTCTTTAGCCATTCCATTCGCGCCATACTGACTCATTCCGACACCATGGCCGAATCCTTTGGTTTTAATGATGATGGAATTTCCTTTCCTTTCCCAATTGAAATCTGTCGATTTAAGATCGAGCTTTTCACGGATTTCCCTGCCTGTAAAACTCTTTCCGCCGATCGTCACAGCAGCCACCTTTTTTCCCGGCGTTCGGGCTGTGACCGTTCCGATATCGCCAGACTTTTCAATGTTGACATTAAGCCTTTGCTGAAATTCTTTTACACTGATGACTTTTTGGTCACTGAATTTGGGTGATTGGCTGTCCCATGGGCTTTCCACACTTTTCAAATAGGGAACAGGGTTATTCCAATAATCCTCCGCGTTCTCCGTATAGCCATTGCTCGTGGAGAAAAAGGACGCGGAAATTGGTTTGTTATTATAAGTAAGTACTTTTCCTTCTGTCGCCTTTACGGCATCTTTTATTTTTTTCATCTTCCAATCGAAGTCTTTATCCCATTGACGCTTCAATTCTTCCTTATTTTTAAACACTTGATGGTTGACCGTATCGGTTACGTTTGCATTTTCAGGGATCTGCGCGTTTTCAGGATTGAGCAGCTGGTTGACGATATATGTTCTTGCAGTAAGCGCCTGTGCTTTCAGTGCTTCCTCTTCAAATTCAGCCGGCATTTCCGATGCAACCACACCGGCCACGTATTCTTCCAACGGAAGTTTTTCCACCGTTTTGGCGGCAGTGCGGTAAACCGCAACCTCAGCAGAAGGCTGAGCCGTTTCCTTTGGCGGCAACTCGGCCGATTGTTCATCAAGTTCAACAGTGGGTTCCTCTTTAGAAAAAGGCAGGACGAGGAGGGATGGAACGAGAAAAGAAACAACGATTAAGATAGCGGACGTAAAAAGCAGCGGTTTTAATTGCTTCATGCCTGATGCCTCCAATATAAAAATTAAGGTGACAAAAAAACAATCACCTCGGTCCAATTTATTCAGAAGGACAAGCATTTATGCTTTCTAAGATCGGGAAATAAGAAAAGAGTAAGCGCCTTGCCCATCGACGTACAGACTGGAGTGCCTCCGACGAGATAAAGGATAAGGAAGTGCGAGAGTGCCTGCTTATCGGCGACAAGCATAAGACGAGCGCTGAAGAAGGCGTAGTTTGCCTTCAGCAGCGATTGGCTTATGACCTCGAGCCGATGGCACTCGCAGCCGGACAACACGGCGAGGAACGAGCCGATGTTGACTTATCGTAGGAGGAGGTGCGAAGTCTGCTAGTCGATAGGCGCTGGAGCTAGACAACAAAAGGCTTTATTCAAAATTTTAAAGCTAAAAAATCTTATGCTTTCTTTAGCTTAATAGAAAAACCCGCTTTCGCGGGTTTATCGTATCATGCATTGATGTCAGTTACAATATTTATTTCTTCCTGGTTCATTTCTCCGGAGATATCCGTGATCCGTTCAACATCTGCCCCAAGGCTTTGCAGCTTTTTATGGAAATCGAGATAACCGCGGTCCAAGTGCTTAAGCTCGGTTACCCGGGTATATCCTTCTGCCCTTAACCCTGCGATGATTAATGCTGCCGCTGCACGCAAATCTGTTGCAGCAACCTCAGCTCCCTGAAGCTTGCACGGCCCTTGGATAATAACTGAACGGCCTTCGATTTTAATATCGCTGTTCATTCTGCGGAATTCTTCTACATGCATAAAACGGTTTTCAAATACCGTTTCTGTAATGACGCTTGTTCCTTCTGCACAAAGCAGCAGGGCCATCATTTGTGATTGCATATCTGTTGGAAATCCGGGATGCGGCATTGTTTTAATATCAACCGGCTTCAGTTTTTCAGGGCCAATGACGCGAAGACCATTTTCTTCCTCAATAATCTTCACATTCATTTCTTCAAGCTTGGCAATCACAGAAGCCATATGGTCGGCGATTGCACCTTCAATAAGCACGTCCCCTCCGGTTATGGCCGCCGCAACCATAAAGCTCCCGGCTTCAATTCTGTCCGGCATAATCGTATGGTCGGCACCGTACAGCCGCTCGACACCCTCGATAATAATCGTTTCAGTGCCTGCACCTCTTACATCAGCGCCCATTTTATTCAAATAAGCTGCAAGATCCGCAATTTCCGGTTCTTTCGCGCAGTTTTCAATGACTGTTGTTCCTTTGGCCAGTACCGCTGCCATCATAATATTTTGTGTAGCGCCGACACTCGGAAAATCCAAGTAGATCTTAGCACCAGTCAATTGTTCGGCTGCGGCCTCAATGTATCCATTTCCTACAGATACTTTCGCTCCCATCGCTTCAAAACCTTTTAAATGCAAATCGATCGGACGGGAACCGATTGCGCATCCGCCCGGAAGAGCCACGCGGGCTTTGCCCTGCCTCGCCAGTAAAGGGCCCATCACAAGCACTGATGCTCTCATTTTCCGAACATATTCAAACGGAGCTTCAATATGGAGATCTTTTGAAGCATTCACATACACCGTTTTATTTTCAAACTTTACTTCCGTATTTAAGTGACGCAACACTTCACCAATCGTGTATACATCGGAGAGAGTTGGTACTTCGCGAATGACGCTTTTTCCTTCGCTTGCCAATAATGATGCAGCGATAACAGGCAAAACAGCATTTTTTGCACCTTCAACCTTGACTGTGCCGCTGAGCCTTTTTCCGCCGCGGACGATGATCTTTTCCAAGAGTATTCCCCTCCGCGTCTATTTTCTTTTATATTAGTATTCATTTGTCAGGATGGGTGTGCCTACCGTGAAGTATGTACCATGTCCTGCATCGTTTTTGCGCAGACCAATCTGCAGGTTCATTTCCTCACCGGGAAGAGAGAGAGATTGTGAAAAAAGAGAGGAATACGCTGAGATGGACAAAAAATCCTCTTCTCTGAGTGCCTCTTTCTCTTTCGCCAGAAGAGATGACATCATTTCTTTAACGTGAGATCGCCCAAAATCATTTTCATCATTGAATATGCCTTTGATACAAGAGAAAACAACAGGTTTTTGTTTAAAAATCAGTTCCGTTCTGGATTGCAGCAAATTGCCGGTTCTTTTTGCCATGCTCTTATCCCACGTTGTACCTTTGATTTCATAGGAAACGTAAGATGCGAGATTGGCCCTGTTATCGGCTGTCACGGCTTTTATTTTTTCTTCAATATGCCCGTGCCGTTTGATCCCTGTCACCGTTTCGCTCCCAGCAGCGGCGGAAAAAGACCATTCCCATTCGGGGAATTTTTTCTTCAGCCTGGCGACAGTCCACTCCTGTGATGGTTGTTCAGCCAGTTCTCTTGTATGTAGAGACCATTCAATGATGGTGCCATGTTGCTGCTGAACTGCATATGCCAATTTTTCTATATCCAGCCCGCTTTGCCCTGCAACACTTGTTTTATTCCCCACAATAACGGCAAACAAACAGGTAAAAAGCATAAACGGAATAAGGTGCTTCCTGCAGTATTTTTTCATTCTACTCTCCCCCTTAACAATAAGTGTTTCCACTGTTGAGGAGGACATACTTTAAGAATAACTGCATATGTAGAAAATTACCAGAGCAATTTCGACAAATTTCTTAATTGCCGTACTCACAACTCAAATCATAACAAAAAGCTCTCATTTAAAAACGAGCCAAAAGACCTATTTAAAAAAATATTGAAGCTGGCGTGACCAGTGCAAATAGTCGAGGAAGAAGTTGCTGACAGAAGAACCGATAGCAATCGTTAAAAAAATATACAGAACTCTTGCCTGGAAGACACGGCCGGCGCTTAGGAGTTTATCGAAGTGCAGCGCCTGGAGAGCCCAAAAAGTAAAACCGATAAACACCAAATGGGATGAGATGCTGATAAGGGCCTGTTGGCCGATTTCCATTCCATCAATCATTGGAGAGCCTCCGTTCCTTGTCAGAAATAACACCTTCCGATCAGGTCAAGACCAGAAGGTGTTATATTGAATGTTTTATCTGTGCTGTGACACATCAATCCGGTTCATCGCACGTTTCAATGCGAGCTCCGCTCTTTTGAAATCTATGTCATCCCGATTGCTTTGCAGAAGCTGCTCTGCACGAGCCTTGGCTGCTTGAGCACGCGCAAAATCAATGTTCTCCGCTCTTTCAGCAGCCTGTGCAAGAATGGTGACTTCTTCAGGACGAACTTCCAAAAATCCGCCGGTTACTGCAACATATTCTGTTTTGCTTCCATTCTTTAATCGGACTGCACCGATTTGCAGGGGAGCAACCAATGGAATATGCCCTGGAAGTATTCCCAGCTCGCCTGTTTCAGCCTTAGTGCTGACCATTTCAACTTCTGAATTATAGACTGGGCCGTCTGGAGTGACAATACTTACTTTCAAAGTGTTCATTTGATCGCCTCCTCGTCCCTGTTTATGCTTCTACGCCCATTTCCTCAGCTTTTTTGACCGCATCTTCAATTGGACCAACAAGACGGAAAGCATCCTCAGGAAGATGGTCATATTTGCCTTCGAGGATTTCTTTGAATCCACGTACAGTTTCCTGTACAGGCACATAAGATCCAGGCTGTCCTGTAAATTGCTCAGCCACGTGGAAGTTTTGAGACAAGAAGAACTGGATACGGCGTGCACGGTGAACAGTCAGTTTGTCTTCATCTGAAAGTTCATCCATACCAAGAATCGCAATGATATCCTGAAGTTCTCTATATCTTTGAAGTGTTTGCTGTACTTGACGCGCTACTTCATAGTGCTCTTCTCCAACGATTTCAGGGGAAAGCGCACGCGATGTGGAAGCAAGCGGGTCAACCGCAGGGTATATACCCATTTCAGAAAGCTTACGCTCAAGGTTTGTCGTTGCATCCAAGTGAGCAAACGTTGTTGCCGGAGCAGGGTCAGTGTAGTCATCCGCAGGTACATAAATTGCCTGGATGGATGTTACAGAACCAACGTTTGTAGATGTGATTCTTTCCTGTAGTTGACCCATTTCCGTAGCAAGTGTCGGCTGATAGCCAACGGCAGAAGGCATACGGCCAAGAAGGGCGGAAACCTCTGAGCCTGCTTGTGTAAAACGGAAAATGTTGTCAATAAAGAAAAGAACGTCCTGCCCTTGTTCATCACGGAAATATTCAGCCATTGTCAAACCTGTCAAGGCAACGCGCATACGTGCACCAGGCGGTTCGTTCATCTGTCCGAATACCATTGCTGTTTTATCAATAACGCCAGAGTCTTTCATCTCGTAGTAAAGGTCATTTCCTTCACGCGTACGCTCTCCAACGCCGGCGAATACGGAAATACCGCCGTGCTCTTGCGCGATGTTGTTGATCAATTCCTGAATCAATACAGTTTTACCTACACCTGCACCGCCGAAGAGGCCGATTTTTCCACCTTTGATATATGGTGCAAGCAGGTCAACAACTTTTATTCCCGTTTCAAGGATTTCGACTTCCGTAGAAAGCTGGTCAAACTTAGGTGCTGAACGGTGGATGGAGTCACGTCTTGCATCTGTGTCAATTGGTTCGTCCAAGTCAATATTTTCACCCAATACGTTGAAGACGCGTCCTAAGGTGATGTCACCGACCGGAACAGAAATTGGAGCTCCCGTATCAACAACTTCCATGCCCCTTTGAACACCGTCAGTGGATGCCATGGCAATCGTACGAACGGTATCATCGCCAAGATGAAGGGCAACTTCCAATGTTAGGTCGATATTCACTTCTGTTTCTGATTGAGCATTGTACGTTACTTTCAGCGCATTATAAATCTCAGGGAGATGGCCGTCTGGGAACTTAACGTCGACAACCGGTCCCATTACTTGCAATACCTGTCCTTTGCTCATTTTTTTCCCTCCTACCTGGGATCAATATTAATAGTGTCAATTTGGTTTATTCCAATGCGGCCGCACCGCCGACAATTTCAGTGATTTCTTGGGTAATCGCTGCCTGGCGAGCCCGGTTATAGGATAATGTCAGGCTGTCAATGAGTTCAGATGCATTATCTGTCGCACTCTTCATCGCCGTCATCCTTGCAGCGTGCTCACTTGCTTTTCCGTCAAGCAGAGCCCCATATATCAAGCTTTCAGCATATTGTGGAAGCAAAACGTCGAGAATGGCTTCAGCAGAAGGCTCATATTCATATGACATGAGTTTGGTCGTTGTGCCCAAATCTGTCAAAGGCAATACTTTTTTTTCTGTCACTTCCTGTGTCATGGCACTTACGAAGTGATTGTAGTACATATATAGTTCATCGAATGTACCGTCGGAAAACATTCCGACTGTATTTCGAGTGATGTCCATGATATCAACGAATGAAGGCTGATCAGAAAGGCCCGTAATTTCCAGGACGACATTCATATTTCTTTTTACGAAAAAGTCGCGTCCCATTTTTCCGATAGCAATGATCGCATATTCGTCTTTGCTTTTATGGCGTTCCTGGATTTTGGCGTTAACAGTCCGTAAAATACTGCTGTTATATGGCCCCGCAAGCCCGCGGTCAGCTGTGATCACAAGGTATCCTGTTTTTTTGACCGGACGTGATACAAGCATTGGATGGGTTGCATCTTTGCTTCCCAAAGCTATGCTCGCAGCCACTTCCTGGATCTTTTCCATATATGGAACAAATGACTTGGCGTTTGTTTCTGCACGATTCAACTTTGCCGCCGATACCATTTGCATCGCTTTCGTAATCTGACTTGTTTTTTTCGTCGAATTGATGCGGTTTTGGATATCACGCAATGATGCCACTGGTTCTCACCACCCTGTATTTGAAGTAGTCGTATTCTTTCGAAAAGGCGCCAGGGGCTATTAGAGCTTGGCACCTTCAGCCGTCATCAAGATTAAGAATCGCTTTTGGCAAATGTTTTCTTGAATGTATTCAATGCATCCGCCATATCTTCGTCTGCCGGGAGATTTCCAGTAGAGCGGATTGATTCAAGCAATTCTGCACGGTTATGGTCAAGCCATGAATATAATTCTTCTTCAAATCTTTGGATATCCTGAACAGGGATGTCATCCAAGAACCCGCGGGTTAAAGCATAAAGAATCGCTACTTGCTTTTCGACTCTGATCGGTTTATTCAGATCCTGTTTTAACACTTCAACTGTGCGTTGGCCGCGGGCAAGTTTTGCCTGGGTGGCCTTGTCCAGGTCGGATCCGAATTGAGCAAATGATTCAAGTTCACGGAAAGCCGCAAGGTCCAGACGGAGCGTTCCTGCAACTTTTTTCATTGCTTTAATTTGAGCGGATCCACCAACACGGGATACAGAAAGACCTGGGTTGATCGCCGGGCGTACACCGGAGAAGAATAAATCGGATTGCAAGAAAATCTGCCCATCTGTGATGGAAATAACGTTCGTAGGAATATAAGCAGAGATGTCTCCTGCCTGGGTCTCAACGAACGGTAATGCTGTCAACGATCCAGCGCCTTTTGCATCACTGAGTTTCGCTGCACGTTCCAATAAGCGGGAGTGCAAATAGAAAACATCCCCCGGATATGCTTCACGTCCCGGCGGGCGGCGGAGAAGCAAGGAAAGTTCACGATATGCAGCAGCCTGTTTGGAAAGGTCGTCGTAAACAACAAGAACGTGCTTGCCGTTATACATGAACTCTTCACCCATTGTTACCCCGGCATATGGAGCCAAGAATAACAGTGGTGCAGGCTGGGAAGCTGAAGCTGTAACTACGATTGTATAATCCATTGCCCCATGCTTGCGAAGTGTCTCCACTGCATTCCTTACAGTAGATTCTTTCTGTCCGATTGCGACATATACACAGACCATGTTTTCTTCGCGTTGATTCAAAATAGTGTCGATGGCAACAGTTGTTTTACCTGTTTGTCTGTCACCGATAATCAATTCACGCTGACCGCGCCCGATTGGAACAAGAGCGTCAATTGCCTTGATGCCGGTTTGCAGTGGCTCATGGACTGATTTACGATCCATTACGCCAGGTGCCGGGCTTTCAATTGGACGGGTTTTCGCAGTATTGATCGGTCCCATTCCATCGACAGGCTGTCCCAGCGGATTGACTACACGGCCGATAAGCTCTTCACCGACAGGAACCTCCATGATGCGTCCTGTACGGCGAACTTCATCGCCTTCACGAATTTCTGTATATGGTCCAAGGATAACGATACCGACGTTGCTTTCCTCGAGGTTTTGCGCCATTCCCATAACACCGTTAGAGAACTCGACAAGTTCTCCGGCCATGACGTTGTCCAGTCCGTATGCACGGGCAATACCGTCCCCTACTTGTATAACTGTTCCAACATCATTTACTTCTAATTCAGCTTGATAGTTTTCAATTTGCTGTTTTATCAGCGCACTGATTTCTTCAGCATTGATGCTCATGCATTTCACCCCACATTATTCAAATCTTTCTTAACTAGTCAGTTTGCGTCCAAGCCGGTCAAGTTTTCCACGAAGGCTTCCGTCAAAGATCCTGTTTCCGATGCGCACTTTGACACCGCCGAGCATGTTTGGATCAACAATATTTTCGATATTTAATGTTTGCTTGCCTACTTTTGGGGCAAACACAGCAGAGACGGCTTTGGATTCATCCGCAGTCAAAGCCCTGACTGAATAGACAGTCGCTTCGGCAATACCCCGTTCTTCATTCAGACGGTTGATATAGGATTCAGCCACTTCAACCATGATGTTTTCTCTGTGCCGATCTGCCAATAACATGAGAGTATTAATAACAGGCACAGATACGTTTGGAAAAGACTTTGCAATCAGATTTCTTTTGTCTTCCAAAGAAAGCTTCGGAGATTGCAAAAGATTGATAAAGCCCGGATTTTGAACAAGGACCTTTTTAATCGTCCTCAGCTCTTCGTCAATCTTATCAGACATGTTCTGTTCTTTTCCTACCTGATAAAGAGCCAAAGCGTAGCGTTCAGCAACGACAGGATTACTCATCGATCCTCGCCTGCTCTTTCGATATATTCATTGATCAGCTTTTCTTGGTCTTCAGCCGTCAATTCTTTTTCAATCACTTTCGACGCGATCATTACGGATAATGATGCTACTTGCTCACGCAAAGCTGCAACAGCATTTTCTTTTTCCTGCTCAATTTCCAAGCGTGCAGTTTCTTTTAAACGCTCCGCTTCCCGGCGAGCGGCTTCCATAATTTCCTGGCGTTGGTTTTCGCCATGTTTCTTGGAGTTTTCAATCATGTTTTGCGCTTCTTGACGCGCTTCTTTCAAAAGAGCTTTTTGCTCTTCAAGCAAATTATTTGCTTCTGTACGGCTCTTTTCAGCCGCTTCGATTTCACCCGCTATATGCTCTTCACGCTGTTTCATGATGCCCATCAATGGTCCCCAGGCAAATTTCTTTAACAGCGCCATTAGTATAATAAACATTACAAGCTGGAAAATGATGTCGCCGCCATTAAAACGTACACCGGCAATTTCCGCTCCTAATACAAAGCTGCTCGTTAACAAGCTCGCTCCACTCCTTTCGGACTTTCGTATCGGTTTTGAATCAACCGGCCCTCAGCCGGTGGCCTGTTAATAAACTACTTGATTTCTTAAAAAATGGCGAAGCAATATTTTTCTTCGCCATTTTCAAACTTGTTCTGATTATTCAATAAATGTTATCTGCCTTGAACCATAAACGCGATAACAACTGCGATGATAGGAATAGCCTCTACCAACGCTACCCCGATGAACATTGTAGTTTGTAGCATACCACGTGCTTCCGGTTGACGTGCAATCCCTTCTACTGTGCGGGAAACGATCAATCCGTTACCGATACCTGCTCCAAGAGCTGCCAATCCGATTGCAATTGCTGCTGCTAACATTCCCATTATAAATTTCCTCCTTAAATATATGAAAAGTATTTTGGTTAAAAGTCATTGTCCAATTTGATGAACAATTATATATTAATGGTCTTCATTGACTTTGTGGGCCAAATAAACCATTGTCAACATAGTAAAAATAAATGCCTGAATCGCTCCGATAAATACGGAGAATCCCATCCATGCAAGCGTTGGAATAGCTGCTGCAATCCAGCCGACTGCTCCGATGGCTGCAAGCCCTCCGGCCAACAGGCCAAGCAAAATCTCCCCTGCAAAGATGTTTCCGTAAAGACGAAGACCCAACGTCAACGTATTGGCAAATTCTTCAATAATTTTGAGCGGGAATAAGAACCACATTGGGCTGACATAGCCGCGAAGATATTCGCCAAAACCTTTTTGCTTAATTCCATAGTAATGCGATAATGCCACTACCATTGTTGCCAATGTAAGTGTGATGACCGGATCGGCTGTCGGTGACTTCCACCATAATTCATCATTGATAGATACCGAAAATGGCAAACCAAGCATGTTGGACACAAATATATAAAATATCAAAGTTACGCCGAGTACGTGGAAGTGTCCGCCTGTTTTCCAGTCCATATTGCTTTTAACGATATTTCTGACGAAATCGAATACCCACTCCATAAAATTCTGCATACCTGTCGGTTTCATTGCCAAAGTCCGTGTACTGATCACCGCTATGATAAACACGATAAGCGATGCTACAGTAATCATCAATACGTTTCCGAGATTGAAATACAATCCAAATATTTCTTTAACTGGTGCTCCATGATCCATTTAGAACTCACCTCTCTTCCCGCTGCTTGTCTTTTCTAAAAAGGATGGAGATTAAAGCATCTATGACTATGACAAGATAAGATGTCATTAATCCTATAATTACACTCATGAGATTGAAGGTTTCCGGATATTGAACGGCGATGAATACTGCCAAAATCGCAGCCGCCATCCTGGATAGCGTCCCCAATGAACGCATTTTGCGCCCAGCAAGCATGGCTTCCCCAAACTTGTCCATTCTGCGGACCATCATCCACAGATTGAAAAAGCTGATGGAAGTTCCAAGAATCAACCCCATAAAAATAGATTGGTAATGGGAGAAGCCCCAGCCCAATACAAAAATTGCCAACAAGTATAGTATGTACTTCTTGTATCTATAAAATAACAGTTGGAGATCATCCATGTCTTTCTAATCCCCCGATTGCCGGATTGTTAAAATAACCGCAAAGACCCCGGCCGCCAAGCCCGCAAGAAGGCCGATGATCATGAAAAGCGGCTCAAGCCCGGCTTTTTCATCCAGCCATCTTCCAATAAAAATCCCAGCAAGAATAGAGCCTGTCAATTGTGCCAAAATGGCAGAATAAAGGGCCATCCCGTAAAGCAGATGACGATTTTTCCTACTCAATATGCATCATCTTTCGCATTTTTTAGTCAGGCTGCAAATTCCGTGTTTTTTCAACAATTTCCGAACGCTTTTTGGTTGAAAGAAAGTGAATAAACTCTCCTCTTCATACCCTTTGTTAGCATACAATAGGGTTATGTCAAAGTCAACGGGTTTCATGTGAAATTAGAAACAAACTAAACGCGTTTTTCAGTTTGTCACAAATTCATCAAATTTCATCTAACATGTGGTTTTTCGACCTTTTTCTGCCATGGATTGTTATACATGCAGTATCACCAAAAACAGGAGGAAATTTTCCCTCCTGTTCAATCAACGGGCCGAAAAGGCTCAGGACGTTCATCTTTCATTTTAAAATAATATAAAATGGCATCCGCTATCCGTTTTGAAGCTTCCCCATCACCGTACGGGTTGATGGCTTGGGCCATTTTCTTATATTCTTCGGAATCTGTGAGCAATTCAGCGGCCAAGCGGTAAATCGTTTCTTCATCGGTCCCGGCAAGCTTCAGCGTCCCCGCTTCGATCCCTTCAGGGCGCTCTGTCGTATCCCGGAGAACAAGTACCGGAACTCCAAGAGACGGCGCTTCCTCCTGAACCCCCCCTGAATCGGTGAGTATCAAGTGGGCCCGGTTGGCAAAGTTATGAAAATCAATGACACCAAGGGGTTCGATCAGATGTATGCGCTGGTCATTGCCCAGCTCTTCATCAGCAATGTTTCGAACCACCGGGTTTAAATGAACGGGATAAATGACCTGGATATCCGGCTGTTCATTTACAATCCGTTTAATGGCCCTGAACATGTTTCGCATTGGCTGGCCAAGATTCTCCCTGCGGTGGGCGGTGAGAAGGATCAGCCGGTCGTTCCCAAGCTTATCGAGCACCGCGTGCCCATACTCCTTTTTTACTGTAGTCTTAAGGGCATCGATAGCCGTATTTCCGGTGATAAAGATATTCTCTTCCTTTTTATCTTCATTGATCAGATTCCGGGCTGCTTTTTCAGTAGGAGAAAAATGCAGATCCGCAATGACCCCTGTCAGCTGCCGATTCATCTCTTCAGGAAAAGGAGAATATTTATTCCATGTCCTCAAGCCTGCCTCAACGTGGCCTACAGCAGATTGGTTGTAAAAAGCGGCCAGGCTTGCGGAAAATGTGGTCGTCGTATCACCGTGAACGAGAACAATATCCGGCTTCAGGTCTTTCATGACCCCATCCAGCCCCTCAAGGCTGCGCGTTGTGACATCAGTCAGGGTTTGCCGGTCTTTCATGATATTCAAATCAAAATCCGGCTCGATATTAAAAATTTCAAGTACCTGATCAAGCATTTGCCGATGCTGGGCTGTTACAGCCACGAACGGCTCAAACTCATCGTTCCTATTTTTCAGCTCCTTCACAAGCGGGGCCATCTTTATGGCCTCCGGCCTCGTCCCGAAAACAGATAGTACTTTGATTCGCTTACTCATTTGGGGATCCCTCTTCTTTCTTTATATTCTCAGAATTACTTTGTCCCAAATAAACGATCCCCGGCATCGCCTAAACCCGGTACAATATATCCTTTTTCGTTCAGCCTTTCATCCACGCCCGCAACATAAATATCCACATCCGGATGGGCGTCCTGGATGGCTTTAATTCCCTCGGGAGCGGCGATCAGGCACATGAGCTTCATCTGTTTGGCTCCGCGCTTTTTCAAGGAATGAATGGCTTCTACGGCAGTTCCGCCAGTCGCAAGCATGGGGTCGACAATAATGAAAAATCTGTCTTGTATATCGCTTGGGAGTTTTAGATAATACTCAACCGGCAGCAAAGTTTCCGGGTCACGGTAAAGACCGACATGCCCTACCTTTGCAGCAGGAATTAATTTTAATATACCGTCCACCATGCCGATTCCGGCTCTGAGGATCGGAACAATGCCTATCTTTTTCCCGGCCAGCACTTTCGAAGTAGCCTTGCTCACCGGCGTTTCCACTTCAATCTCTTTCAGGGGCATATCTCTGGTAATTTCAAAAGCCATCAACGTTGCGACTTCGTCAACAAGCTCGCGGAATTCCTTTGTCCCTGTATTTTTATCGCGGATGTATGTAATTTTGTGCTGAATGAGAGGATGGTCGATTATATGAACTTTGCCCATGCGTGCTCTCTCCTTTGTTCTTTTATTTACGATCAAGACGGGAGCTTTGAAGTGATTCAGACGGCAGGCAGAACCAATTCACCCTCGCTCTGGTCGTTATATCCCTGCCCATTTTACATAAAAGAAAATCTTTCGGCAACTAGAAAAGCGAAAGCGCCCGTTTATTCGACAACCACAAGAACAGCCTGCCTTTGATAGACAGACTGTTCATAAAAAAATTATTCATAGAGAGGGAAACGGGATGTGATGGCCTCAACCTTCTTGCGTGCCTCTTCCAATTTCTCTTCATCGCCGTTATTTTTCAGGACAAAAGCGATCAAGGAGGCGATTGCATCCATTTCTTTCATTCCGAATCCGCGTGATGTAACAGCCGCTGTTCCTATACGGATGCCGCTTGTTACAAACGGGCCTTCAGGATCGTATGGGATCGTGTTTTTATTGACAGTGATCCCTACATCATCAAGAACTTTTTCCGCATCTTTTCCGGTCAATCCCAAAGAACGCACATCCAATAGAAGCAAGTGGTTGTCCGTTCCGCCGGAAACGAGGTTCACACCTTCTTCTTTAAGGCTTTCGGCAAGCCTGTTTGCATTTTCCATAATGAGTTTTGCGTAATCTTTGAAATCAGCACGCAAAACTTCACCAAATGCAACGGCTTTTGCGGCAATGACGTGCATGAGCGGGCCGCCCTGAATTCCAGGGAAAACGGACTTATCGATTGATTTTGCAAACTTTTCTTTGCAAAGGATCATTCCGCCGCGTGGACCGCGCAATGTTTTGTGAGTAGTTGTTGTAACAAAATCGGCATATGGAACCGGATTAGGATGGAGTCCTGCCGCCACAAGACCGGCAATATGAGCCATATCCACCATAAAATAAGCCCCGACTTCGTCGGCGATTTCACGGAATTTCTCAAAATCAATGACTCTTGGATATGCGCTGGCACCCGCGACAATCAGCTTCGGCTTATGCTCAAGCGCTTTTTGGCGTACATCTTCGTAATTGATGCGGTGGCTTTCTTTATCAACACCGTATTCGACAAAATTATATTGTACCCCGCTGAAGTTGACCGGGCTGCCGTGGGTAAGGTGCCCGCCGTGTGACAAGTTCATGCCCAGCACAGTATCCCCATGCTCAAGAATAGTAAAATAAACGGCCATGTTTGCTTGAGCTCCGGAATGCGGCTGTACGTTTGCATGCTCAGCACCAAAGATCTGTTTTGCACGGTCGCGTGCCAAGTCCTCGGCAATATCGACATACTCACAGCCTCCATAATAACGGCGGCCGGGATAGCCTTCAGCATATTTATTTGTCAACACCGATCCTTGCGCTTCCATTACCGCTTCGCTGACAAAGTTTTCGGATGCGATCAATTCAATTTTCGTCCGCTGCCTTTTCAATTCCTTTTGAATGGCTTCATAAACTTGCGGATCTTCTTGTGCAATAGCACTTAAAGCACTATTTTCACTCAGTTTGCTCATATTGCTCCCCCTCATCCTTTCAAGTCTCGCTTGTATTCGTAATCGCTTTTATTTTAACATGAAGAGTCGGACTTTCCAAACCTCTTTTGAACAAAAACGGAACATTTCTCTTAAAAGGAACATTGATCGTTCAGTTTTTGCTTTTCATATACCGCTCTTGCCCCGCCAATCAGCTTCGGCCTTGTCGTTGCAATCGTCACATGGGCGCCGCCCACAGATTTTTGGCTGACTCTTACCGGTACAGCCACATGTTTCAAATGCATTCCGATAAACGTGTCACCTATATCAATGCCTGCATCTGCCTTGATAAATTCAACAACCACCGGATCCTTCATTTGTGAATAGGCATAAGTGGCCATGGATCCGCCCGCATTTCGGACCGGAACAACTGTTACTTCATCCCAGCCATTTTCTGAAGCAATCTGCCTTTCAACGACTAAAGCACGGTTTAAATGTTCGCAGCATTGAAAAGCGAGATGGACCTTTTTATCGTCCGCAAACTTCTTCAATTCTTCGTACAGCATACTTGCGGCTTCCAGCGTGCCGGAAGTGCCGATTTTTTGCCCGGCAATTTCGGATGTTGAGCAGCCGATGACCAATACTTTCCCCTCAGCGATAGGGAGGCTTTCCCTGCATTCATCAAGAAGAGCTCGCATTTCTTCCCGCCATTGTTCAATTGCCAATTAAAACGCCCCCTTGTTGATTTCCATCATAGTTTTTCCGTTTCATAGTCCTTAATTTTTTTCACCCTGTTTTCGTGGCGGCCGCCTTCAAAATCAGTTTCCAGCCAAGTCTTTGCAATCTCGCGGGCCAATCCAGGGCCGATGACCCGTTCCCCCATTGCCAAAATATTGCTGTCATTATGAAGCCTTGTTGCTTTTGCACTAAACACATCATGTACAAGGGCGCAGCGTATCCCTTTTACTTTGTTGGCAGCTATGCTCATGCCGATTCCGGTTCCGCAAATCAGAATACCCCTGTCACATTCCCCTTTTACCACTTTTTCCGCCACAGGAATGGCATAGTCGGGATAATCAACGGAACAACCGCCTTCACAACCCAAATCTTCATAATCAATATTCATTTCATCCAGCAGCTGGAGAATTTCCTTTCGGATGTTTATACCGCCGTGGTCAGATGCAATTGCGACTTTCATTGAAAGATTCCCCTCCTTATTTGTTCGTCACACGCTTCCTTCATTATAAAAGAAGAGCAGTCCAGTTGCCATTTTGGCGCGCGGATTTTGGGCTAATCAAGGGAAAGCCGCTCAATCAGCTCCTTCATTTCTTTAAAAGTCTCACGATATGTATGAATGTCCCCCCCGAAAGGATCGTCTATATCAATGTTGCCTTCGGGTCCCTCAACATATTCCTTTAATGTGAATATCTTATCGGCGGCTGCCGGATACTTGTCCATCAGCATTTCTTTATGGGCTCTCGTCATCGTGAACACATAGGAAGCCCAATTCAAATCATCCTCTGCCAGCTGCTTGGACCTGTGATTCAGATGCATTTTGTTTTCTGCTAAAACTTTCAATGCATTTTCGGCCGCCCGGCTGCCTTCGACGGAAAATAGGCCGGCTGACCTGGCAAAAGCATTCCCGGCTTGGAGATGATTAAAAATCGCTTCGGCCATCGGGCTCCGGCAAGTATTGCCAGTGCAAACAAACAATACGTTTTTCATAGCTGCCCCCTTATGGACTTTTCTTTATATTATATCACTAAAAGAGAAATCACCTGCCAATCCTAGAAACTAAAAATGGCTGCACGAGGACAGCCGTAAATTTTTCAACCATATGTATATGTGAGCAAGTTCAGCCAATGAAAACCAGCTTGATTCCAAAAACGATCAGAATAAAGCCGCCAAGCAGCTCCCCGTAAAAGCCAAGCCAATTTTGTACTTTCCTCCCCAAAATGAGCCCGCTCCATGTCAAAAGGGCGGAAACCGCACCGAATATAATCATGGCAGCAATCGCCTTTGCACCAAACATCCCCAGGCTCAGCCCGGCAGAAAAGCTGTCCAGGCTTACGACCATGCTAAAAAAAAGCAGCCCCCACCCGATCGGCGCAACGATCGTTTGCTCTTCGTTGCGAAAACTTGAAACAATCATCATCACACCCATGATTACCAGAAGCATGCCGCCGATATAACCCGTAATTTTTCCAAAAGTCGCCGACAGCAGATGCCCTGTCATAATTCCCAAAAGCGGCATTGCCATATGAAATAAACCAATCGTTATTCCGATTGAAAAAATTTGACGTAATCTCAGTTTAAACGTTCCCATGCCAAGGGAAACAGAAAAAGCATCCATCCCCACCGCAAAAGCCATGATCACTAATGTTACCAATTCAGGAAGCCACATGGATTATTCTCCTTTCACCTCGGACGTGCCTATAAAAAATAATATGCACCGAAATGAAAGAGTAGACATCCTTAAAATCATTCAGCTCGCTTCTCAATTTTTCCCCTTCGTGATCTTTCTGTGGGCAGCCGCTTTTTCAAGCCTGTTCATGATTGCCGCACCCACTCCTTGAACCGGATAAACCTCCGCATAAATGATATCAAGGTTTTTTTCCTCAAAACTTCTTAATGCATGATAAAGGCTATGTGCGACACTCTTTAAATCCGCCCTGCTTCCACAAACAGCCACCGCATCCGCGTTGTAAAAAGAAGCTGATTCTTCGGGGGCAAGAACGCCGACTTTTAGACCGGAATCCCTCTTTTGATCAATCAGTTCCTGAATCCATTCCTTATCCCCGTCCGCCAAAAATAATGGTGCAGACGGAGCATAATGCCTGTATTTCATCCCGGGTGATTTAGGCGCGGCTTCCGAATGTTTAAGAGCGGGATCCTGTTCAACATGTTCGATGACTCTTTCAATATCTTCTTTGGACAAGCCGCCGGGACGCAAAATGACAGGAACCTTTGCAGTGCAGTCAAGAACTGTGGATTCCACACCCACCCCTGTAGGACCGCCATCAACCACTCCCGCTATCAGGCCATCCAAATCAGCCAACACATGAGATGCTGAAGTGGGGCTTGGCTTTCCTGACTTATTGGCGCTCGGGGCGGCAACAGGCACACCTGCGGCATCAATAAGCGCCAGCGCTACCGGATGATCCGGCATTCTTACAGCGACCGTATCGAGTCCAGCTGTTGTCAGCGATGATACAGCATCTGGTTTCTTTTTTAAAATCAGTGTTAACGGACCCGGCCAAAATTGGGCCATTAGCCTGGCAGCAGTCTCCGGAATGTCTCTTGTTAATAACTCTAGCTGCCCCATATTGGATATGTGGACAATCAAGGGATTGTCTGCGGGCCTTCCTTTTGCGGCAAATATTTTTGAAACAGCGGCATCCGACATAGCATTTGCTCCGAGCCCATAGACTGTTTCCGTTGGGAAGGCGATAACTTCCCCTTCTTTTAGAAGCTGTGAAGCTTCCACTATTTGTGGATAATTCTTTTCGCTATCCACATCATTATCCACAGACCAACATTTCGTTTCCATGTTCCCACCTCTTTTTGCCTAGATATACACCTTTAAATATAGGGATTTCTAGCGTTACAGATTTCATTCAAACGTTTGATTAATAAATTATTAACAACTTGGGGATAAAATTACCTAAATTGTGGATAACCGTATTGTTTTTTGTGAATAACTGGCTATCATTTAGCTTCTTTCCGGCCGTTAAACTTAAGCTTTACTCACACAATATTACTTTCTCTTCTTATAAAAAACAAAAAATCTCCCTTTCGAGAGATTGGTTGTGTATCAAAGCAGCTCATCAAACAGTTCCTTCAAAAAGAATTTGACCTCTACTTCTTCTTCCTCTTCCTGTTCGCCTACGAATACAGGATCAGGTACCGCGGGCAGTCCGGCCTCTTCTGATAAGCTTTCTTCCTGCGCAACTTCTATATCAACATGGTTATCCACACTTTCTTCTATTCCCCGGCTTACCGCAGCACTGTTGGAGTAATCCAGGAAACAAAGCGGCGGAAACAGTACACACCACCAATTGGACCCTTTGCCTTCTCCAAGTGTGATCAATACAGCTTCATATGTGCCGGCCGGGTATAGATATTGACCGTATAATTTTGTCGGAAATTGAACATCCCCGAAATCGATGCCTACTGAATAATGAAGATCATGTTTTGCAAGTTCGGCTTTCGCAATCTTTTCGAGCTCCGGAAGCCTTGAAGAAATGACATACCGTGCTTCCTCGATGGAGGTCAATTGCTCCACCCACTCGTTAATCTGCTTATTCACAGCATCCCGGACAGCTCTTTTGACTTCCTGATCCCTTTCACTGTCGCTGTTGGCAAGAATCCGAAGCCGGATCGCCTCATCAGGAATGACCGTTAGATTTTCCGCTGCCGAGCTCTCTTGTTCCGGAAAATAAAAGCTCATAACGGCAGCCAGCGAAAGAACTGCAATATATACACTTGCCATATATTTTTGATAGAATTTTGGTTTACTATTTTTTCTCATATTCCCCACCTGTCCCTTCACTAGGACAGTATGGACAACTTTTGAATCTTATAATCAATCGAAAGGTATTTTCTGCTGTATCAAAGTGACAATGCGCTCTTTGCCATTTATATCCCTAATGACTTCAATCTCCGCTTCAGGAAAGCAGCCCGCCAATAATCTGCTCACAGCCTCGCCTTGCCCATCTCCGATTTCAAAAGCAGCGAGCGCATTTTCTTTTAACACTTTTGGCAGTTCAGACGAAAACCGCCGATAAAAATCTAATCCATCTTCTCCTCCAAACAATGCCGAATGGGGCTCATGTTCGGAGACAACATCTGATAATTTCTCATGGACAGGAATATATGGGGGATTGGACACGACGATATCCAACTTCAGTCCACGATCAATAAACGGCTGGAGCAAATCTCCCTGTAAAAATTGAATTTCCGCATTAAGGCGTTCAGCATTCCTTTCGGCCATTTGCAGCGCCTTTTTGGAAAAATCAGATGCATAGACAGAAAGAACAGGCCTCTCCAATTTTAAACTGACGGCTATTGCCCCGCTTCCTGTCCCAATGTCCGCCGCTTTCAAGCCGGACAAAGATTTAAATGTTGCATCCAATTTTTTTAAAACAGCCTCGATCAGCTCTTCCGTTTCCGGACGCGGAATAAGAACATCTTCATTTACAAGAAATGTTCTTCCGTAAAATTCTTCGTATCCGATGATATGCTGGACCGGCCGGCCTGCTGCATGTTCCCTGACTGCCTTTTCAAACCGATGCCACTCATGATCGGCAATAGGCATTCTCTGTTCAGCGAGCAGTCTTGACCGGCTCATGTTCAGCTGGGCTCTCAGTAATATTTCACCGGCATTGGCATCCCGTCCATTTGCTTTTAAAAAAGAAGAAGCCCAGGAAAGGGCTTTGAATATCGTCCGTTCATCTGACAATTAATCTTCCACGCTTTCAAGCTTTTTGGATTGATCTTCAACGATCAGTGCATCTATCACTTCATCCAGTTTGCCTTCCAGGATTTGATCCAGTTTCTGGATGGTCAAACCGATGCGGTGGTCTGTTACGCGATTCTGCGGAAAGTTATACGTCCGGATCCTTTCGGAGCGGTCACCTGTTCCCACAGCCGATTTGCGGTTGGCATCATACTCTTCTTGTGCCTCCTGCTGGAATTTATCATAAATGCGTGCACGGAGAACCTTCATCGCCTTTTCCTTATTTTTGATCTGCGACTTTTCATCTTGGCAGGAAACCACAATTCCAGTCGGGATATGAGTTAAACGTACGGCTGACATCGTCGTGTTGACGCTTTGCCCGCCTGGTCCGCTGGAGGCGAATGTGTCGACACGGATATCTTTTTCATGTATATCCACTTCCACTTCCTCGGCTTCAGGAAGGACAGCCACTGTAGCGGTGGAAGTATGGATGCGGCCGCCTGATTCCGTCTCCGGCACCCGCTGTACCCTGTGTGCGCCATTTTCGTATTTCAACCTGGAAAAAGCTCCATTTCCGTTGATAATGAAAATGATTTCTTTGAAGCCGCCCAGACCTGTGGAATGCTCTTCGATCACTTCCGTCTTCCATCCGCGGGCTTCTGCATATCTGCTGTACATTCTGTAAAGGTCACCTGCGAATAATGCTGCTTCATCTCCCCCGGCAGCTCCCCGGATTTCCATAATGACGTTTTTATCGTCGTTGGGGTCCTTCGGGATCAAAAGAATTTTCAGCCGTTCTTCCAGTTCCCCGATCCGGGGTTCCAATTCAGCGATCTCTTCCTTAACCATTTCGCGCATCTCCGGATCGAGCTTATCATCCAGCAATTCTTTGGCATCTTCGTATTCCGATTTTGCCTCTTTATATTCCCTGTACACTTCAACCGTCTCTGCTATTGAAGATTGTTCTTTTGAATATTCCCGGAGTTTTTCCGAATTGCTGACAACTTCAGGATCGCTCAGCAACTCATTTAACTTCTCATAACGGTCTTCAACCGCTTGCAATCTATCGAACACAAGTCTTCACCTCAAAGTTTTTCCTTTCATGCTCTTTTTATAGTACACTGTCCACTTTCTCCAAAGCAAATTTTTTTTAGAAAAGCGCAAGGCGCCCGTCTATCGGCGCAAAGCTAGACTACGCTTGCGAAGGCGTAGTTTGCCTTCATCAGCGATTGGCTTAATCCTTACGCCGATGGCGCCTGAAGCTGGACATTACGTTAATCTTGTTTGAAGAGAAAATTCGGTAAAATTTTATGCTTTCTTTAGCTTTTGAAAAAGCATTCGTTTCATTTTATGTGGATAAACCCTCATCTGTTATTCAAATGTGGACAGGAACCCAAAAAAAATCCAGCACTCTGTCTGGATTTTATATCGGGTCTACTCTTCACTTTTCACAAGCTGCGCCAAATGTCCGCTCACACCCGAAGGCACCTCATGATGGCGGCGGCATCTTGCTTCATAAGCCTCGGAAGCTCCCACTAAAATAACCGGATCATCATAACAGGCGGGCTTGCCATCGATTAGGCGCTGCGTCCGGCTGGCAGGTTCTCCACAGATGACGCATACAGCCTGCAGCTTGGTCACGTATTCCGCCATGGCCAACAACTCAGGCATGGATCCGAAAGGCTCTCCGCGGAAATCCTGGTCCAGCCCCGCTGCGATAACCCTGTGTCCTGAGTCGGCCAGCTGATTTACGACCTCCACAATTTTCTCATCAAAAAATTGGGCTTCATCAATGGCAACAACATCAACGTCCGCATGGACCCACTGAAAAATATCGATGGAGTTATCCACAGGCTGTGCCATAGCAGATAACCCGTTGTGGGAAACAACTTCATTGATACTGTAACGATCATCCAGTTTCGGCTTGAAAATCATCAAGTTTTGCCGTGCATATTGAACCCTTCTGACCCGGCGGATCAGTTCTTCCGTTTTCCCGGAGAACATGCTGCCGCAAATCACTTCAATTGAGCCCATTTGGTTGGTGACTTCCACTTATCCACACCCCTGTCCCATTTTACGTAAGCGATTTGAATTTATCCACAAAAATTTGCATAACAAAGGCGCAAGCGCCTGTTTATTGACGTACAGACTGGAGCGCTTCTGACGAGATAAAGGATAAGGAAGTGCGGAGAGTGCCTGCTTATCGGCGACAAGCATAAGACGAGCGCTGTAGAAGGCGTAGTTTGCCTTCAGCAGCGATTGGCTTATGACCTCGAGCCGATGGCACTCGCAGCCGGACAACACGCGCAGCGGAGCGGAGCGATGTTGACTTATCGTAGGAAGAAGCGTGAAGTCTGCTAGTCGATAGGCGCTGGCCGCCTTAAAGCGCCACGTCCTGTGGCGCCGGCGGCACTAGGACCTCCTGTCCGTCGGAGCCGGACGTAGCACAAAAAGATAATGAGTTATCAACAACTTAAGCGCTTTATAATTTTCTGACCATAAAAAAACGGGCAAGCCTCCTTGCCCGATTTTTACGATTATTATTTAAGCCCGTATTTTTTGTTAAAGCGATCAACACGTCCGTCCGCGGATGCGAATTTTTGACGGCCAGTGTAAAATGGATGGCAGGCTGAGCAAATTTCCACACGGATGTTCTCTTTGACAGAGCCGCTTTCAAATTCATTGCCGCATGCACATTTTACTGTCGCTTTTTTATATTCTGGATGGATTCCTGTTTTCATTACATTTCATCTCCTTAATGCCCTGAATCATTTGCTGAAACAGAGTTCTATATTACGATGCAGATTTTAGCTGCATTAATTCAAAAAAGCACATTTTTTATTATAACAAGATGACAGCAAAAATGCAATTCATGCTGAAGGAAATTTTTTAGACACTACTTCGCCGTCAACGCCTCAAAAAATTCTTCGTTCGTCTTTGTCTGCTTCAGCTTGCGCAGGAATTTCTCCGCAAAATCAGGAGTGTCCGACATCGCTTTACGTAGTTTCCACATTTTCTCAAGCTGATCTTTCGGTATGAGAAGCTCTTCTTTCCTTGTGCCGGAACGGCGGATATCGATGGCCGGGAAGATCCTTCTTTCAGCCAAAGAACGGTCCAAATGAAGTTCCAAATTCCCTGTTCCCTTGAATTCCTCATAAATGACATCATCCATACGGGATCCCGTATCCACAAGGGCTGTCGCCAAAATGGTCAGGCTGCCGCCCTCTTCAATATTTCTTGCAGCACCAAAAAATCGCTTTGGACGGTGGAATGCGGCAGGGTCAATACCCCCTGAAAGCGTTCTTCCGCTCGGAGGAATGACGAGATTATAAGCACGGGCAAGCCTCGTGATACTGTCCATCAAAATGATAACATCACGCTTATGCTCCACAAGCCTCATAGCGCGTTCCAAAACCAGTTCAGCCACTTTGATATGGTTTTCAGGAACCTCATCGAATGTGGAGCTTACAACCTCTGCATCTACCGAACGCTCGATATCTGTAACCTCTTCTGGTCTTTCATCTATCAACAGTACAATCAATTCTGATTCGGGATGATTCGTCGTAATTGAATTGGCAATGGATTTTAACAGCATTGTTTTACCGGCTTTCGGAGGAGCCACAATCAAGCCGCGCTGTCCAAAACCAACCGGGGAAATAAGGTCCATGATTCTGGTAGACAGGTTCGAAGGGGCTGTTTCCAGTTTAATCTGCCTATCCGGGTAAAGTGGAGTCAAAGCCGGGAAGTGGACACGCTCCTTTGCGCTTTCCGGATCATCACCATTGACCGCCTCTACATGCAGCAACCCGTAATAGCGTTCGTTTTCCTTGGGCGGACGCACTTTACCGGATACCTTATCGCCATTTCGCAAATCGAAGCGGCGGATCTGCGAAGCGGATATATAAATGTCCTCGGAACTTGCCGTATAGTTGATCGGCCTTAAAAACCCGAATCCTTCAGATTGGATGATCTCCAGGACGCCTTCCATGAAAAAGAAACCTTCCTGTTCCGCACGGGCTTTTAAAATGGCAAATATCAATTCTTTTTTTGTGAGTTTGCTGTAATAGGAAACTTTATATTCGCGGGCAAGTTCATATAATTCTTTCAGTTTCATATCTTCCAACGAAGAGATGGTTAAACCAGCCATTTCTACACCACACTTTTTCAATATTTTATTGCTTTTTTCATACTTATAATATTTCGCGCACACTTGTTTTCATCCTGCTTTAATCTTCTTGTCTGTTAATCCTCATGAAGTTGTTATATGTAAAATAACATTATGTTGAGAAAGTGGAAGGATTGTTTTGAGTGCATTTCACATGAAGAATAGGAAGAATGAGACCATGGCATTGTGTTACAACTTAAAAGGCATGAAGGAGGGAACGGATCCCTCCTAAAATTATAATTCCACAACCATATTTGGTTTTTTGCTTAGACTGTGGCGGCCTTCGATAAAGCGAATTGTGCCCGATTTGGCGCGCAATACAATGGAATGGGTAGATCCGTAAGAGCCTTTAAATTGAACGCCTTTCAATAGTTCGCCGTCTGTTACTCCGGTAGCGGCAAAAATGGCGTCATCGCCCTTCACCAAATCTTCCATTCTGAATACTTGATTGACATCAATATTCATTTTCCTGCATCGTTCTATTTCACCATCATTGGAAGGGACAAGCCTGCCTTGAAGTTCTCCGCCAAGACACTTAAGCGCTGCTGCGGCTATTACGCCTTCGGGGGCACCGCCTGTACCAAACAAAATATCAACGCCTGTCTGGTCAAAAGCGGTATTGATCGCTCCGGCAACGTCGCCATTATCAATCAGTTTGATCCGGGCACCGGCTTCGCGGAGTTCCGCAATGATTTTTTCATGGCGCGGGCGGTTCAGAACAGTTGCCACGACATCTTCGATATTTTTATTTTTTGCCTTCGCCACTGCTTTTAAATTATCCGTAACTGAGGCATTCAAGTCGATTTTTCCTACCGCTTCGGGCCCGACAGCAATTTTTTCCATATACATATCCGGGGCATGAAGAAGATTTCCTGCATCGGCAATGGCGATAACAGACAGCGCATTCCATCCGCCGGAAGCCACAATTGATGTGCCCTCAAGCGGGTCAACGGCTACGTCGACTTTCGGCCCCTGCCCGGTTCCAAGCTTTTCACCGATATAAAGCATGGGAGCCTCGTCCATTTCCCCTTCGCCGATTACCACTGTCCCTTGCATCGGAATCGTATCAAAAACATTACGCATCGCAGTGGTAGCAGCATCATCCGCTTCATTTTTCATTCCGCGGCCCATCCATCTTGCAGATTTAAGCGCAGCCGCTTCTGTCACTCTCACGAGCTCCATCGATAAACTTCTTTCCATTGACTTTCCTCCCGTCATTGGCAGCATATTGCCCTGAAGTTAAAGTATATCATATTTCTGCCATTTTCTGTATTGTATATCACTAGAAAAGACTGGGAAGTTTTTAGGAACTTTTTAATTGTTCAATCTCCTGGTCCGTCATTTTTTCGCGCCAAATGGTAGCGCCAAGACCATTTAATTTATCTACCAATCCGCTGTAGCCCCTGTCAATGTGATCCAGTCCGGTCACTTCGGTAATCCCTTCGGCCATTAACCCCGCAATAACGAGGGCAGCTCCCGCTCTGAGGTCGGATGCCTTGACTCTTGCCCCTTGGAGGACAGTCGAACCGTTAACAATTGCGGAGCTTCCCTCCACCTTGATATTGGCATTCATTCTCCGCAACTCATCAATATGCTTGAAGCGCGCGGAATAAATTGTATCAGTGACAATGGAAGAGCCCTCCGCCTTTGTCAGCAAAGAAGTAAAAGGCTGCTGCAAATCAGTCGGAAAGCCCGGATATACAAGCGTTTTGACATCCACCGGCTTCAGCTTTTCACTCTTTCCGATAAAGGCCTGTTCGTCGCTTGTTTCAACCGGGACGCCCATTTCTCTCAATTTGGCCGTAAGAGATTCCATATGATGTGGAATGATATTATCGATCAATACACCTTCCCCGATAGCCGATCCTAATATCATAAAGGTTCCGGCTTCAATTCTGTCAGGAATGATTGTATGCTGGCATCCGTGAAGCCGATCTACCCCATCGATCCGGATGACATCCGTTCCGGCACCTTTGATTTTGGCCCCCATGTTTGTCAATAATGTCGCTACATCAATAATTTCAGGTTCCTTGGCAGCATTTTCTATAACCGTCCGTCCTTTTGCCTTTACTGCCGCCAGCATAATATTGATAGTAGCACCGACACTTACAACGTCCAAATAGATTCGGGCGCCGTTCAATTCATCTGCCCGAAGGTATAAAGCCCCCTGTTCGTTGGTTACCTTTGCACCCAAAGCCTCAAATCCTTTAATATGCTGGTCGATCGGGCGCGGTCCGAGATGGCAGCCTCCAGGAAGTCCGATTACAGCTTTTTTGAAGCGTCCAAGCATGGCACCCATCAGATAATAGGATGCTCTCAATTTCTTCACTTTTCCGTTCGGCAATGGCATGGAAATCATATTGGTAGGATCTACATGCATAACATCATGATCCAGCGTCACTTTGCCTCCGATTTCTTCCAACAAGCCGCTCAACGTATCAACATCTGAAATGTGGGGAAGACCCTCGATTTTCACAGGGGAATCTGCCAGAATGGTAGCCGGTATAAGTGCGACAGCACTGTTTTTTGCACCGCTCACTTTTATTGTTCCTTTTAACGGATAACCGCCAGCGATCTTTAGCTTCTCCATTTTTGACTTCCTTTCAGGCCTGTTAAGGTATAATATTTTTTCGAAAATAGGCATTATACCCTTTATTATAAACAAAAATTGGCGAAACATGTAGGCTTCATAACCTTAAATGGGAAAATTATCATTTATTTTTTCTTGCTTCCCAATCACGGATAAAAGATTCGATTCCCCAGTCTGTCAATGGATGTTTAAACAATTGGACAAGTACTTTATACGGCAGGGTTGCAATATGCGCACCGTTTAATGCAGCTTCCGTCACATGCTGGGGATGGCGGATGGACGCCGCAATGATTTGTGTATCAAGATGATGGATTGAAAAAATATCCGCGATTTCGGATATAATCTCCCCTCCGCTGTGGCCGATATCGTCCAGGCGGCCGATGAATGGAGAAACATACGTGGCTCCGGCCCGTGCTGCAACGAGAGCCTGGTTAGAGTTGAAGATGAGCGTTACATTCGTTTTAACATTTTCTTTGGACAAAATGTTTACTGCTTTCATCCCATCATGGGTCATGGGAATTTTGACCGTAATATTCGGAGCGATGGCTGCCAGTTCCATCCCTTCTTTTACCATTCCATCCGTATCTAATGCAATCACTTCGGCACTTACAGAACCGGGAACAACTTTGGTAATTTCTTTTAAACGCTCATGAAATGAAACATCCTCTTTTGCCACTAATGACGGATTTGTTGTGACTCCGTCGATGATTCCCAATTCAATCGCTTTCTCTATTTCATCAAGATTGGCGGTATCAAGAAAAAATTTCAATGGGTACAACTCCTTTTCAATAATATGGAAACCGCCAAGATAAGCCAGGCGGTTTCTTTGTTCTCTGTATCTATAGTTTTTATTAAAAAATTACTCCGCTTTTCCAATGTCCAGCTCCAACGCTCAGCGACTAGCAAACTTCGCACTCCTCCACTACGATAAGTCAACATCGGCTCCTTCGTCGCCGTGTTTCCTTTATCTCATTGCGGAGTGCTCCAGTTTGTACGTCGCTAAACAAGCGTTTACGCTTTTCCCGACGATCCGAAATCACGCATTTTGCCCATGACGGTTTCTTTGATTGCTTCCCGGGCAGGGCCAAGGTACTTGCGCGGATCGTACATGTCAGGATTTTCAGCCAAAACCTCCCGCACACGCTTTGAGGAAGAGATTTGGTTTTCTGTATTTACGTTGATTTTCGCTGTTCCAAGGGAAATGGCCCTCTGGATATCTTTAAGCGGAATGCCTGTGCCGCCATGAAGCACTAGAGGAACACCCGTCAGCTTCATTACTTCCTCCATGCGGTCAAAGCCCAGTTTAGGCTCTCCTTTATATGGACCGTGAACCGAGCCCAAGGCAGGAGCAAAGCAGTCGACATTCGTTTCTCTTACGAGGCGGTCGCATTCTTCAGGAATTGCGTAGGAGGCTTCTGCATCATCGACTGTCAGGTCATCCTCCTGGCCGCCGATTCTTCCCAGCTCTGCCTCTACTGAAACGCCAAACATATGGGCGAGCTCGACCACTTTCTTTGTCAATTCAATGTTTTCCTCAAGCGGCAGATGAGAGCCGTCAATCATGACAGAGGTGAAACCCGCATGTATGGCTTTGGCGCACATCTCAAAGCTTGAACCGTGGTCCAGATGAATCGCTACCGGCACCGTAACGCCGTATTCTTCCATGAGCGCTTCAACCATACGGACAGTCAGTTTGAAGCCTCCCATATAACGTGCTGCACCTTCCGAAACTCCCAAAATGACAGGTGACTTCTCTTCCTGCGCCGCCTGCAATATGGCCTGTGTGAATTCCAGGTTGTTCAGATTGAATTGGCCGACCGCATATTTTCCTTCGTTTGCTTTATGTAACATCTCTCTCATTGATACTAAAGGCAAAATCTTTTCCTCCTTTATATTGGGCCTGACCCAATAGAAACCTCAGTCGTTTTTTGCAGTATCATCATATCAAATTATTTACTATAATACCATTGATGCAGATATTTTTTAAAATTCATCTTTTATGTAGCGGTCCGGTCTGAGTTGACCAATAAAAACTTTTTCACAGCAGAACGGATTTCTTCAATATCAAACGGCTTGGAAAAATGGGCAAGCGCTCCCAATTTTTTTGTTTGTTCAATGAGATCCAATTCCCCGTATGCCGTCATGATAATGACCCTGATATCCGGATTGATTTCCTTCATTTTTTTCAATATTTCAAGCCCATCCATTCCCGGAATTTTCATATCCAAAAGAACAAGGTCCGGAGCATGCTGCTCTGTCACACTCAAAGCCTGTAATCCGTTTGCAGCCTGAAAAATTTCATACCCCTCTTTTTGCAAAACTTCGTTCAATAGGGTCCGTATCCCAAATTGATCGTCGACAATCAACACTTTTTCCCTCATTGTTATCCCCCTTCATTAAATTGGTATTCTAATAACCACCCCAAATCAAAATTTTCAGCTTTAATTTTTCAATTTTAGTTTGTAGTATATCCTTTCGCTGTCAGATGCCTTATTTCCTTCTAAAGATATATAGCCTTTCCGCCTTCTCCCACTGGCTCTTTCTTTTTTTTCCAAGTCCGGACCTCTATAATAGTTATATCTCCCTTTATGAAAGGAAGTTATTTCATGTTAAAAATGTTATCAACCCAGCTGACCGGACTGTTTTTGAAAATTAATGAAAAGGAAGAAATGGCTTTGGAAGATGGAGCAAGACTATTAGCCCAGGCTCCCGCCGGCGAGGGAAAAATATATTTTAAGGGTTTTGGCGAAATGGAAGGAGTTGTCCGCGAAGCATTGGAAGGGGCTGAACCTTTGGTACATGCAAAAGCTCTTGGGGAAGCGGATGCATTGGCCCATACAGACCGCGCAATTGTCTTTTCCCGCTTTTCCGACAGCCCGGAAGCGGTCTCCTTGGGCCTGGAGCTTACGGAAAAAGGCATCCCTTTTGTGTCTGTGTCAGCAGCGAAGAGTGAAACCGGCAAGGGTTTGGCGGATTTGGCCGACGTCCATATTGATACGCATGTTATCAGGCCCATTCTTCCAGCTGAAGATGGAACGAGAGTCGTATTCCCATCCCTGATTACCGCTCTTTATATTTATCATGCATTGAAATTTACCATAGATGAAATTCTTTTGGAGAATGAATAAAACTGCCCGGACTTTTGGGCAGTTTTATTCATTCTATATGGATTGGAACAGCTTTTTTCTCCGAAAAAAGGCTGTTCCAATGAAATTATTGGTCCAATTTTCCCAAGGCAGCTTTTATAAATCCTTTGAATAGCGGCTGCGGTTTTGTTGGGCGGGATGTAAATTCGGGATGGAACTGGCTGGCGATAAACCAGGGATGATCCGCTAATTCCACAATCTCCACCAGATTTCCGTCAGGGCTTGTACCCGAGAAAACAAATCCGGCTTCTTCCATCTGCTGCCGATATTCGTTATTAAATTCATATCGATGGCGATGGCGTTCATTTACTAAGTCTTCCTGGTACAATTCATGTGCTTTTGTTCCCGGCCTGAGTTTGCAAGGATAAAGGCCTAAACGCAAGGTTCCTCCCAAGTCAACGATTTGATCCTGATCTGGAAGAAGATCGATCACAGGATGATCGGTTGCAGGATTGATTTCAGATGAGTTGGCTGTTTCGATTCCAAGTACATTTCGGGCATATTCGATGGAAGCAAGCTGCATTCCGAGGCAGATTCCCAAAAACGGCACTTTGTTTTCCCTGGCATATTTGATTGCCGCAAGCTTTCCGTCAATGCCCCGGTCTCCGAAGCCGCCGGGTACAAGGATTCCATCACAGTCATGCAGAAGCTCTTCCGCATTTTCTGTTGTCACAAGCTCCGCGTTGAGCCATTTGACTTCAACATCTGAATCAAAGGCATAGCCGGCGTGCTTCAATGCTTCCACGACTGATATATAGGCATCGGGCAGCTCCACATACTTTCCAACCAGGGCGATTTTTGTTGTTTTGGACAGGTTTTGGACTTTTTCCACCAATTTCTTCCAATCTGACATATCAGCTTCGTGGCAGACAAGCTTCAAATGATCACAGACGATTTGATCCAGATGCTGTTCCTGAAGGGAAAGCGGAACGGAATACAGCGTGCTTGCATCAAGCGCTTCAATGACCGCTTCTTTTTCAATATCACAGAACAAAGCGATTTTGTCTTTCATATCTTGGGAAATCGGCATTTCCGTACGCACCACAATAACATTTGGCTGGATCCCAAGACTTCTGAGCTCTTTTACACTATGCTGTGTCGGTTTTGTCTTCATTTCGCCGGCTGCTTCAAGATAAGGTACAAGCGTACAATGGATATACATGACATTGTCCCGGCCCACATCGTTTTTCATTTGTCTTATGGCTTCAAGAAAAGGCAGTGATTCTATATCGCCAACAGTACCGCCAATCTCTGTTATGACGACATCAGCATCAGTTTTCTCCGCTGCACGATAAATGCGGTCTTTGATTTCATTTGTAATATGGGGAATGACCTGGACCGTACCCCCGTTATAATCGCCGCGGCGCTCTTTTCTGATGACTTCCGAATAGACTTTTCCTGTCGTGATATTGCTGTACTTATTGAGGTTGATGTCAATGAAACGTTCGTAGTGGCCAAGGTCCAAATCAGTTTCAGCACCGTCTTCCGTCACAAATACTTCTCCATGCTGATACGGACTCATTGTTCCCGGGTCTACGTTAAGGTAGGGATCGAACTTTTGAATCGTTACATTCAAGCCACGGTTCTTAAGTAAACGTCCAAGTGATGCGGCGGTTATACCTTTCCCAAGTGAGGAAACTACACCACCGGTTACAAAAATATATTTTGACACAATTTTTCCTCCTTCATCCTGTCCCTATGTTTCCACATCTTTGCTCCGGATAGCCAAAAAAAGCAAAAATGCAAGCGCCCGCCAGCATGTAAAGCTAAATAGCTTCAGCTGCGGTACGCCGCATGTCATTCATGGTATCCATCATGTCAAAAACATAAAAAACGCTCCGCTACAAAAGTAAGGGAGCGTTGCGTATTGTAAGTCAGTCCTTTTTCAAGGAGCCCAAGTAAAATTCTACATACTGGGATGTAAGAAGTCAAGAACTATTCTTCCTCTTCTTCCTCTTCTTCCAAGTCTAATTCATCATCATCCAAATCATAATCTTCATCTTCATCAAGCAGTTCCTCATCTTCATCATTAAAATCAGCTTCTTCTTCCCGAAGGGCTTCCAGGCTCTCGTCTTCTTCGAGGTCGTCATCCAATTCATCTTCAAAATCAAGTTCCTCTTCTTCGATATCCAGCAGCAGTTCGTCATCCTCCAATGCAGCTTTCGCCTTCTTCTTTTTCTTTTTCGTTGGTGCCGGAGTAATGATTTCTTCATCCACTTGGTCAAATGGATACCATTCACGCAGTCCCCACTGATTTTCTCCCAGTGCCAAGAAACTGCCATCCACATTCAAGTCAGTATAAAATTGAAGCATTCTTGAACGCAACTCTTCATCCGACAGCTCCAAAAACTTTCCAATTTCTGCAGTGAGCTCCTGAAACTGCATACCCTGCTTTTTTTCTTCCAATATACTTTGCGCGATTTCAATAAACGACATCTCTTTACGCTCATCCATGGACAATTGCTCAAGTTTCAATCCCTGCACAACCTTTCCCCTATTGATAGAAGGCCCGCCGTCGCCTTTAATGCTAATTTATAGATACTCAACATTATAAACAAATATCTTTCCTTTATGCCACCTTTTTATTCAATAAATATTAATTCGGATAACCGCTGCCCGCGGGAGCACATTATAAACAAATATCTTTCCTTTATGCCACCTTTTTATTCAATAAATATTAATTCGGATAAC